>JALWHQ010000195.1 GCA_026983525.1 Anaerolineae bacterium
GGCTTCGGGCGGGACGGGGGGCGGCCACGCTGTGAGGCGAAAGATAAGGTAGGGGCCGAAGCGTCCGACCTGGGCGTAGCCGTGGCGCGCCAGTTTGGGCAGGACCTTCTCCTGCATGAGGGGATCGTCGGCCTTTACCCAGAGGGTGGCGCGGTTGCGCGCGTGCTCGGCAAAGAAGCCGTTCTCGTACTCCAGCGGGTAGGGCCGTTCGATCTCGGGCCGATATTGGACGGGGTGGTAGGTCTCGGCGAAGACCATAGGGATGAACACGTCCTGACGCATCATGGCGTAGGCCCAGAAGTGCCGCGCGGGACTGATGCGCCCCTGGTGGTGGTAGGTAAAGGGGAAGGCCCACGCGCCCTTGGGCAGGTTCGCCAGCACACGGTCGTACGCGGCCAGGTCGCGGTTGGCGATGCGGTAGTCGTTGGTGAGATTAGCGAGAAACGCCAGGGTAGTAAGGAAAAGGACGACGGGTACCAGACGATAGACGATAGACGATGGACGATAGACGATGGTTAAGCCGCCTTCTATCGTCCATCGTCCATGGTCCGTGGTCTCATCTCCATCGTCCCCTCCCAGGGCTAACGTGCCCAGAAGCAGGGCGAAGAGCCAGAAGCGTTCGTAGATGATGAACGGCACCCAGAAGCCCATCGGCAGCAGGAAGTAGAGGACCAGGGCGAAGAGCGCGGGCAAGTGCCAGCGGGAGGGTCGGCGCAGGGACGCGAGCCACGCGGCCAGGTAGAGGAGCGCGGCGGGCAGGAGGATGATCTGCTCGCGCAGGGGGCTGAAGGAGAGCAGGCCGTAGCGCAGTTCCGCGATTTTCTTGCTCAGCGGCACCCAGACGATGAAGGGCGGGTTGAGGAACGCGCCCGCTTCCCCCTGCGCGTTGGGGCTCAGCCGCCCCGTGCCCCAGACGATGGCTGCCAGGAGCACGAGGGGCGCGAGCGCGCGCAGCGCGGTTTCCCCCGCGCGCCACACGCGCTGTCGTAGGGGCGACGCATGTCCCGCCCCTACAGGCGGCCGTGCAAACAGGGCGCACGCCATCTCCCCCACCGTCAGCGCCGCGCCCCCCACCAGTGCGAGGGCCAGGCCCAGCGCGTGCGCGAGGTAGGTGAGGTAGGCC
>JALWHQ010000196.1 GCA_026983525.1 Anaerolineae bacterium
TGGAGTGTGATATGCACATATATTCAACCCAGGAGAACCTGCCGGTCAATTGTTTTGGGCCTCTGGGGCCTGCCCAAAAACTGTCGGGTAGTCAGGTCATTCACTCACCTCCTTCTGAACGTTCTGGATTACGAGGCATCAGACAGATGGTTCTTGTTCGTGCGCAAACGGTCGATGAAAGCGTTAAGGTCAGAGCGGTGGATGCGCACAATTCGCCCCAGGCGAATCGCGGGTAATTGGCCCCCGTCGACCCAGCGATATACCTGACGAGGGCTGACTTGGAGGATGTTCGCCACCTGAGCAACGGTCAGGAATTCAAGCCGCGATAGCTCATCCAGTTTGCCAGCCGGGGATTCGCTCATAACCCACCTCCCTCTCTGTGAATTGCAAGAAACAAAAAAGCCCAAGGCCTGGTGTCTTGTACACCAGACCTTGGGCTCAGAAACGGAACTATGCCCCAGCCGCGTCAGACTTGCGCGTCAGGGCGGATCATGGTATAAGGGATGCGGTTCCGAACGCGCATAACCGCTGCGTCCAGACGCGCTGGGATGTTGTAGTGCCAAAGTAGGCGGTACAACGGGGAACCTGTAGCCGGCGGGGAGACAGCGTACGGGCTGTCAGGCGAAAGTTACACCCAAGAGACATGAATCCCCGTCGGGCCCGCTCCAGGTAAAATCTTCCCCTATGGCAAGCCGAAGGCTTGCTGGGGGAGGCTGGATGGGGGGAGCCATCCCACACAGAGTTGGCCGCTCGGGGGATGGCTCCTTGCTTTTTCTCCAGCCTCCGCATCCCTCAGGCTGGTAAGGTGCCATATTTGCACAGATTTTACTGCATCCCGCGTAACACCGCAAATCTTGCCAACGAGCAGTTGCAGTCGCCATCTTCGTCCTGCTCACTCTTTCCATGCATATGCTACCACAAGAACCACCTCTGAGCCCACCACCGCCTCCTCGCCTTCTTGCCCAATAGCCGCGTCCAGTCGCGCCAATCCCTCCTGGTAGGCTGCCTCGGACAGATGCGCCAGCCAGCCTGCGCGGGCACGGGCCAGCGCTCGTGCCGCGGCCAGTGTGACGGGCCGGTAGAAGGCTCGCTCTCGCACCTTCGCCTGAAACCCCGCCTCCTGCAGGGCCACGTACAGGGTGCGCGTGTCCCAGGCCTGCTCCCTAACCACCTCCCACAGCCCAGGAAAGAAAGTAAAGGCCCAGTGCGCGGGCATGGAGGTGGGCACCAGGTCCACCAGGTACCAGAGGCCGCCCACCGCGAGCACGCGCTGGGCCTCCTGGAGCACGGCCGCGCGGTCAGGGGCTTGCTGCAGGCGCAGCGGCGTGTGGAGGATGTGCACGCTGGCCTCGGGCACCTGGCCCATGTCCTCCCAGGGGACTGTGCGCAGCACCACATCGGCCCACTTGCGCGCGTCCACCCGCCAGGAAGGCACGCCGGGATAGGCCACCTGCAGCACATGGCCGAAGGGCTCCCCCTGCTTGCGTCGCGCCTTGAGGATGCGGGCCAGGTGGGGGGAGACGCGAGCCTGAGCGTCGTCCGGCCAGGGCCAGGAGGCCAGGAAGGGACGCAGGAGGGGCGCCTCGGGCGACGCGGTGAGCGCGGGAAGTTGGGAGTAGACGAGGAGATCGGTGGCTTGCGGGGGCCACACAGGGACAAAGCGCCCCACGTCCCGTTCCACCAGGAGGGGCACCTTGCGGAAGAGGGGGATGAACACAGGGTAGGGGTGCAGAGCAACAATACGCTGGTTGGCCACATCCACCTCCACCTCCTTGAGGAGCAGGCGCACGATGTCCTGGCGCTCCTCAGGCGTGGCTGCCTCCCAGACCTCGGCCAGGGACTCCACCACCACCGCAGCGCGACGCATGCGCAGGAAGTCGTCGGGGGAGGGGAGTTGGGCCAGGGCCCGCTTGATGCGCTCCATCTCCCGCCGATACACGTCTTCCTCTCCTTCGTAGTCCCCGGCCAGGTACATGTCTCGCAGGCGGCGACGCTCGGCCAGAAGGCGGGCCCGTTCCCGCTGCAGGCGCACGACCTCGTCGTCATCGGCAGCGGCCATCTCCTCCAGTTCGGCCTGCCAGTCGGGGGGCAGGCGCAGGTGGGAGATGATGCGGCCCAGGAGGGCGTGCAGGCGTTCGGCCTGGGTGCCCACGGTGGTATGGGGGCAGTCGTCGTACCCGCGGTAGCGGGACATCTCCCGGTAGTAGGTGTAGCGCTTGGCGCCCTGGGCGCGCAGGGTGCGATGACAGAGGTGGCAGCGGGCAATCTGGCTGAGGAGGTAGGTGCGGGCCTGGGCTCGGAGGGAACTGGAGCGATGTTGATGTTGACGGCGTACCCGCTGCACCGCCTCCCACAACTCCTCGGAGACGATGGGTTCGTGCCTGCCGGGGTAGATTTTCTCTTCGCCGTGGTGGCGACCTTCGCGGTAAACTACATAGCCCTTGTAGAAGGGGTTGCGCAGGATCTCCCGTACGCCTTCCTTGGAGAAGCGGCGCCCTTTGCGGGTGCGGTAGCCCTTGGTGTTCAACATGTCCGCGATGTCCTGGTCGGTGTAGCGGCCGGTGGCGTAGGCCTCGTAGGCCATGCGCACGGCCTCGGCCTCCTCAGGAACGATGACCAGGGGATCCCTGGGATTGTCGCTGGCGCGGCGATAGCCGAAGGGGGCGATGGAGGCGTTGGTGTAGCCCTCGGCGGCGCGGCCGCGCTTGCCCTTCTTCACTTCCTCACGGAGGAGATTGACGTAGTACTCGTTGAGGCCGGCGATGAAGGTAAGGAGGAGCCGTCCCCAGGGGGTGGTGAGGTCGAATTGTTCCTCGCGGACAGAGGCGAAGCCGACTTCCGCCTGGCCGAGGCGGTCGAAGATGTCGAAGGTGTCGTAGACGGAGCGGGAGAGGCGGGAGAGTTCGTGGACGAGGACGATGTCGAAACTACCCTCCTCGGCAGCGTGGAGCAGCGCCTCCAGTTGGGGGCGCTCCGTGGTGGTGCCGCTTTCGCCGGGCTCTATGAATTCGGCCACTACCTGCCAGCCTCGTTTCTTGGCGAACTCGTGCATCTCGCGCAGTTGCTGGTCCAGGGAGAAGCCCTCTTCGGCCTGCATGGGGGTGGAGACGCGGGTGTAAAGCGCCACCCGAGGCGGCCGGTTCTCTTAGGGTTGGTCCTTTTTCTTCTTGGGGCTCATGATGACTCCCTCCGCAGTTCCATGCTTATTGTAGCCTGCGGGCCTGACGGGGCGCAATTGGGAGGCAGGGAGGGCGAGGCAGCGCCCGGCCTCGCCCTCGCCCGGTGTCCGGTCATGAGGGGGGAGACGTGCGCTGCGGGCGGTTCTCGACCTGTTCTGGCAAGGGAGCAAGGTAGTACGTCTCCAAAGCGGCTACAATGACAAGAAAGAGTCGGCGCCAGGAGGAAGTAAGGTCAAATTCGGGCTCCCGCACCGAAGCGAAGCCGATATCATGTTGACCTAACTTAGCGAAGATGACGAAGGTATCGTAGACGGAGCGGGAGAGGCGGGAGAGTTCGTAGACCAGGAGGATGTCAAAGGCGCCCTCTTCGGCTGCCTGGAGCAAGGCTTTCAGTTGAGGCCGGTCCATGGGGGTGCCGCTTTCTCCGGCGTCGATGTACTCGGCGACGACCTCCCAGCCTTTCTGACGGGCGAACTCGTGCATCCCCCGCAGTTGTTGGTTAAGGGCCCCTACCTCCGTTTGCATAGGGGCTGCCACGCGAGCGTAAAGCGCTACCCGCCGTGGTTCGTGTTCTTTTGGGTTGAGTTTTTGGTGGTGTCTTCGGCCTGTCATGGCGTACCTCCCTTCAAGGTGTCAATGAGTTTGGGCATGTTGGAGTGTGTGCCCCGCGAGGCCGCGGGGTGAGGTGGCGCCTTGCCTCACCCAGTGCCCAGTCAGGACGTGCGCGACGTGCGCGACGTGCGCTGCCGGCGCTTCTTCACCTGCTCAATGATCTTCAGAAATGCCCGGCGTCGCACATCGTCGGTAGTGGGACGACGTGGCTTCTTGCTCACGGCCAACCTCCTTCAGATGGGTTGGCCTGCCGGCAGGCGCTTGGTTATACTTTTCCGTGGACGTCCACGCGCAGAAGGGGAGCATGATGCTCACCGCTGCTCACCCTTGCTGCGTGCTGCGTCCACCGTAGCGGAAAAGCGGTTGACACATCAAGGGGGTGGAGTTGACAATATGGCCCGAAAAGTTGACAACCCCTGCTTTCTGGGCGGCAAACCTCATCCTGATGCCGCTCGCGTCTTCGGTGTCCATTTGCGTGAGTGGCTGAAGATTGCAGACTTTAAGCAAAGTCAATTAGCTGGAGCCATACATAAGGATGCGGCTTACGTAAGCCGCATCGTGAACGGCAAGCAATCCCCCTCTCTCGCCGTATTGGCGGACATCTTAGTGGCGTTATACCCTCGACTAAAAGCGCAAGGGAAGGTACCAGATGCCACAGAGGTGCGAGAACTGGCTCGGATTGTGGGGCGTGAGTGGCATGAAGTGCGAAAAGAATTCCAAGCACTCTTAAAGACACACGTTCCGGAAGTTCGGGATGAAATACTGGCCTGGTGGGATTCGGCCCGGCCACGCCTGGCACAAACTGAACTCCCCAGCATACCTGCAAATCTTGTGGTCCGGTCAGAGTTTTCCGACCTAAAGGCACGCGTCTTGGCGACCGAGGATGGCTGGAAGGCGCGCTGGCCTGTCATCATTGTGCGCGGGGCGACCGGTGTCGGAAAGACTACACTGGCGGCAGAAATTGCCCGCTGGATGAAAGGGCATTCTTGTTTCAGCGACGGTGTGGTATGGGTACGCGGCGGAGAAAGAAGCGTGGAAGAGGCGATAGAAATCGTATGCTGGCAGGTGGGGATTCGGCGCAAGCGCCGCACCCAGTGGGCAACAACCTGGTGGGAATGGTTAGAAGCTCCTGAGCGGCGCGTGCTGGTTGTGTTGGACGATATAGATAGCAATCATTTGGACATACTGCACACGATGGTGGAAAGCCTCAATGCTCGCTCTGTATTGCTCATTACAACGCAAGTACCTGACACAGTGCGTAAGGAAGTGTTGGACTTCTTGAGCAGAAAGCAATGGGAGAGACCAGTACAGGATCTAGTGAACGATTTTCCCCTCTCCGGGTTCAAACCTGAAGAAGGGCTGGCCTTCATATGCAGGTTGTTCAAGGAGTATCCGTGTCGATACATCCCCCCACGAGAGATGTGGGAAAGAATCGGCCACCGCGTAGGATGGCACCCGGAAGCTTTGCGCTTGGTCATAGCGCGGGGATGCCGAGTAGGGTGGAACAGGGCCCTTGAAGAAATGGAAGAAGGTTTAGAGGGACAATATCCTAACCTTGAACGAATGGTGCAGCATAATATGGAGCGCTTGCCCCAGGAAGAGAGAACGCTCTTAAAGAAGTTAATCAGATACATGAAACGCGGGGATGCCTTTGGCGTCAAGTACGCTGCGGCTGTGTGGGGGATGAACGAAACAGAGGCACGAGCCCGTATAGACCAGTTGACACAAACGGGCTTGGTTGAAGAGGTACAGGGCTACCCGCTTGCGTTGGATTTTGGTGAGGAGTGGTGGCGGATACTTCCCATGGTGTTCACGCTTGAGCACACACCTTTGGGAGATACCCGGCGAATGGCGCGCTG
>JALWHQ010000197.1 GCA_026983525.1 Anaerolineae bacterium
ACCCACTGAATATTCGGTCGTGGATTGAGGACATCTATCGGGGGTGGTTACCCATATTCAATCAGGAGGGACAGCACTTGAAATTAGAGGTGGCGCAGGATGTGGATGAGGTTATGGCCCATCCTGAGTTCTTGCGTCGAGTGATGGACAATTTGCTTGACAACGCGAAAAAGTACAGCCCCCCGGGTAGAACGACAACTATCCGGGTCTGGCGTCAGGGATCTATGGTATATGTGTCCACTCGAGATCAAGGAAAGGGTGTGCCGCGAAAGGCCCTCCCCCACCTCTTCGATCGGTTCTTTCAAGTGGACAGGGAGGATATCTACCCGCGAGGTGGCCTGGGGCTGGGATTGGCCTTGTGCAAGGAAATCATCGAACGGCATGGGGGACGCATCTGGGCAGAGAGCGAAGGTGAGGGCAAGGGGTTGACCGTTACTTTCGCCTTACACGTGGCCCCACCAGGAGGCAAAGACGCATGACACGGGGAAGCAGGCGAGCGCTCATCATCATTGTACTCATCGCTGCCATTGTTTGGAGCATCGACCAGTTGACGAAGACGTGGGTCCGCACTTCCATCCCCTTGTACGGGGCTGTGTACCCTCTCCCCTTTGCCTCAGGGTTCTTCCGTTTTACCCACCTCACCAACACTGGGATCGCTTTCGGACTGATGCAGGATTCAGGGATGTTGTATCTACTTATTGCTGCGGTAATCGTTGTGGCCATTGTCCTTTACGCCCGCCACCTTCCTTGGCAACATCCTCTCGTACAAATTGCTGCGGGCTTACAACTGGGGGGCGCCTTGGGCAACCTAACAGACCGTTTACGTCTGGGGCACGTCACCGATTTCCTGGATTTCTACCTGCGCGTTGGCAATCGTACTTATCACTACCCACCGTTCAACCTGGCAGATTCATCCATTGTCATCGGCGTTATCATCTTACTATGGGTGCTCTGGCAGACGGATCTCGCTCGAGATGATGGAAGACACGCTACCGATCATCCAGGAGACGCATCACTTTGAAGAGGTAACGCCTGGGGAACGCTTGGATAAGTGGTTGGCACGGCAACTCCCCGGCTACTCCCGCACAGAGATTCAACGGTGGATCAAGGAGGGCTTGGTTCGAGTCAACGGCCGCGCCAGTAAACCGGGCTACAAATTGGAGCCCGGCGATGTGGTCGAGGTCGACGTCCCCGCGCCCGTACCCTACGAGGGGGTCAAGCCCGAACCTATTCCCTTGAACGTCCTTTATGAAGACGAAGATGTCATCGTCATTGACAAGCCTGCTGGCATGGTTGTGCACCCCGCGCCCGGTCACGCCAGTGGCACCCTGGTCAATGCCTTGCTATACCACTTCCCCGACCTGGAGGGTATTGGCGGCGTAGAACGGCCGGGCATCGTCCACCGGCTGGACAAGGACACATCGGGGCTGATTTTGGTGGCCAAGAACAGTCGCGCGCATCGCGAGTTGCAGCGTCAATTCAAGGCTCGCGAGATAGAAAAGGCGTATCTCGCGCTGGTGGAAGGGCACCTTCAGCCCAAGGTCGGGCGCATCGAGGCCCCCATCGGGCGAGACAAACGCCACCGCAAGCGAATGGCCGTAGTACGGGGTGGGCGCGAAGCCATCACCGAATATACCGTTATTGCCTACTATGGCGATTACACCCTTGTGGAAGTCCGGCCGCTCACAGGACGCACCCACCAGATACGGGTACACTTCGCATTCATCGGTCACCCCCTGGCTGGGGACACCGTGTATGGCCGGCGAAAGCAAAAATTGAAACCTTGGCTAAGACGGCATTTTCTCCATGCCCACCGCATTCGTTTCCGCCTCCCCCGCACAGGCCAATGGGTGGAATTTACCTCGCCCCTACCAGAAGACCTGCAGCACATCCTGGACAAATTGGCTTAATTCACACTTCCTGCTCCCAATTTGTGTTCCCAACAGCGAGCGTCGACCTTCTGGTGCGCAACTGGTGGTTGTGAGTGAGGGGGCGAAGGGGAAAGGTACGGTCATTCTCAGACTAAACCGCGCGCGCGGGAAAGGCGTAAAGTATTGGTGGAAAGGGGACGTAATAGTGCTGTAGATTCAAGCCGACAAGGTGCGTTCCTTTGACAGAACACAAAGCTCGCGCTATAATGCGTGCGGTTTCGACGAAAGGACTTGAACATTAAAAATACGCCCATCGCGTGTGGGACCGGGCCGTCGCTGTCCGCCTCGAAGCGGGCAGAGGAACCTCCCGACTCCCAGCCCGGCCCCTGGTTCGCCGGGGGTGGCAGGGCAAGGGCGCCCCACGAAACCATAAGTGGGGGCACCAGGTGGGTAACCGCCTGGTGACTACAACCGCAACAGAGAGCAGTCCCGCCAGCGGCCCGTCAACCTTGGTTGGCGGGTGCGGGTAAGGGGTGAAAGGGTGGGGTAAGAGCCCACCAGCGGTTCGGGGTAACCCGGCCGGCTAGGCGAGCGTGCGCCCGGGAGCAAGG
Organism: Anaerolineae bacterium; assembly: GCA_026983525.1. Lineage (GTDB taxonomy): Bacteria > Chloroflexota > Anaerolineae > JAADDB01 > JAADDB01 > S141-23. The sequence goes on from JALWHQ010000197.1 coordinate 2,483, forward strand.
CGAGTGGGTCCGGCTTGGCGGTCGGTTAGTCGTTTAACCATCGGGTCGTCTGGTTGGGCAGATGTGCCCAGTGACCGGACGACCGGTGAGCCAAGTGACTAACTGAACGCCCTGTTGGATCTCGCCGCCGCGGCGACGGCGAGGGTGGGTAACACCCACCAAGCCAGGAGCCGCCACCCGACAAAATCGGGTGAGAGAGATGACGGCCTAAAAACAGAATCGGGGGTACGAGTCTCACACGCGAGCGGGATGCGTGGTGCGTGATGCGTAATACGTAATGCGTAATGCGTGATGCGTGAGACGTGATGCGTGATGTATCTCATCTGGGTGGGGCTTCAGTCTGTGTAAGGTCACGTATTACGTATTACGTATCACGAATTACGTATGGTACCCGGCTCAAGCCGGGCGGGGGTATGGGGGTGTCCCCCATTGCTCAAAAGCATCGCGCCGACGTGGCGGAACCGGTAGACGCGGCAGACTTAGGATCTGCTGCCCTACGGGGCGTGGAGGTTCGAGTCCTCTCGTCGGCACCAGGGGTGGGACAAGCCCACCCACGTGGGCCCGTGGCCTAGTTGGGAAGGCGCCTCCCTTGCACGGAGGAGATCGTCGGTTCGAATCCGACCGGGTCCACCATTCGTACCATTTGGCGGCCGCACCGCCACTCAACGAGCGGGCGTAGTTCAGTGGTAGAACGTCTCCTTGCCAAGGAGAAGGTCGTGGGTTCAAATCCCATCGCCCGCTCCTATGTGCCGAGGTAGCTCAGTTGGTAGAGCAAGGGACTGAAAATCCCTGTGTCCCCAGTTCGAATCTGGGCCTCGGCACCTACACCGGTCGGGGATCGTCTAACTGGCAGGACAAGGGACTTTGGATCCCTGAGTCGAGGTTCGAGTCCTCGTCCCCGAACCACGTAGGGGCGACTCCTGGTCGCCCCTACCCATCTGTCAATGTGGTGACCGTAGCTCAACGGTGGAGCACCTGGTTGTGGCCCAGGAGGTTGGGGGTTCGAGTCCCCTCGGTCACCCCTAATGGCGGGCGTCCGGCACACTGGGCCGGGCGCCTTTTTCGTAGAGGGGGCTATGAAAGGCAGCGTGTTGGTGTTGAATGCCTCGTATGAGCCGCTGAGTGTTGTCTCGGTGCGCCGCGCCCTCGTCCTTCTCCTCAAGGAGAAGGCGGAACTCCTGGAAGCTGCGGAGGCTGTATTGCGCTCAGAAAAGCGCGTCTTCCCTCGACCGTTGGTTATTCGCCTCACCTACTATGTGCGCATTCCGCGACGCTTTGGTTTCCCCCTCTCGCGGCGTACAGTGCTCGCGCGCGACTTCTACACCTGCCAATACTGCGGCGCTCAGCCGGGCAAGCACGAACTCACCATCGACCATATCATTCCTCGATCCCGCGGAGGTGAAACCACCTGGGAAAACGTCGTTACTGCCTGCCGGCGCTGCAATCAGAAGAAAGGCAACCGTACCCCGGAAGAGGCAGGTATGGTGTTGCGGAGGAGGCCGCGACAGCCGCGATATCTTGCGTTCACCCTCCTCGCCGAGCCTAACGTGTACGAGGTGTGGGAAAAATACCTCTGGTAGAGTTCATATAACATCCCCAGCCTATGAGATTTCCCCCAAAATCCAAGTATAACCAAGGAGGGAGAAGATGAATCTCTCACAGCCCAAATTCCGTGTACGCTATCTTGGTGTGGCCTTCCTCGGTCTACTGACTATCCTCGCTACCATCGGAGGAGGCACAATCCTGGCTGCCGACATCCAAGGAAAGACACCTCCACAACAAAGGGCTGAAAGCCCCCCTCGCATAGATGAACATCCCCCAACCTGGCTCGGCACTCAGCACGAAGGGCGACAAGGACAACAGAACATAGCCCCCAACCGCCCAGCACAAGCCAGAACATGGCAGTTCGTCCAAAAAATCGTCGTCGATGGCATGCAACCAGGTGCCAACGAATTCTTTGGCTGGAATTCCGTTATGACGCCCGATGGCCGTATCGCCGCCATCGCCGCACCCTTCGCCAACGTCCCTTATGTGGACGAGGGCCTGGTGTTTGTCTTCGAACGAGTAGGCGACAAGTGGATACAACGCTCACGCCTGGAATCGCCCAGTGGAAATGCCCAGCAGACCTACGGGACTCCTCTGGCGATCTCGCCGGATGGCCGAACCCTGTTGGTAGGGGCCCCCAGGACGAATGTAGGGGGGAACACAAGGCAAGGAACCGTGTACGTCTACACACGCAGCCCGGGCTCGTGGACCTGGACCTTGCACCAAACCCTCACACCCTCCAACGGTATACCCGAAATGCTCTTCGGATACTGGTTCGACGTTACAGAGGACTGGCGTACCCTTGTCGTTGGAGCACCATTTGGCGGCGACTACAAGGGACGGGTGTACATCTACGAGCGACAGGGAAACACCTGGGTGGAAAAAATGCAACTCCAGCCAACCTTTCTGAATCAGGGAGATCGTTTCGGAGTTCAGGCAAACATTTCCGACGATGGTCGTACTATGGCTGTATCAACTTCTGAAATCACGCTTACCTCTCCAATACAGTTCAAAACATCTCGTGTGTACATCTTTGAAAAAATCGCAGGTACATGGGTAAATACAGCCCGCCTGGATGATCCTCAGGGAGACAGTCACTTCGGTTACCCCATGCGAATGGACTCTCGAGGTAAGATGCTAATAATTGGAGCCCGCAATTACGATGTGGGGAGCAACACGGACCAAGGCAGGGTTTTTGTGTATGAAAAAGTCGGGAATACCTGGTATCAAACCCAAACAATTGATGCGGTGGATGGTGATAAGGGAGATTACTTCGGCTGGCACACCACACTTGCACCTGACGATCGCACCCTCATTGTAGGGCACCCTCGTAAAAACCACGTTCATATCTACCGACGCGTGAACGGACGCTGGGAACATGAAACCACCATCCTGCCCCCGCCAGGAGCCCCCCTAACTTACGAGTTTGGCCGTACATTCCAGTTTGGCGCATCTCAAGACGCCTCCATCATCATCGTGGGGAATCCCAGCGAGCGGACAGGGCCAAACAACGGAGCATGGGGCGCTGCCTACATCTACACCCTCATCCCCTGCTACAACCGCATCGACGGCCTAATCTTCCAGGACGAAAACTACAACGGCATACAAGACCACGAT
>JALWHQ010000198.1 GCA_026983525.1 Anaerolineae bacterium
AGAGAACATTCTTCTGGGAGGGTGGACGTTCCGCAATGATAAGGAACGCCTGCAACGGAAATTAGAAGAAAATTTTGAACGTTTTCCCATATTGCGAGAGAAGCGCAAGCAACCTGTGGGTGAACTCTCGGGTGGTCAACAGCGAATGGTGGAATTGGCCCGCACGTTGATGACCGATCCCGACGTTATCCTTGTAGACGAGCCCACGGCAGGGTTAGCCAAGTTGCTGAAGCGCGAAGTGTACGAGATGCTGGAGAATCTAAAAGATCGGGAGGGGAAGACCATTATCCTGGTTGATCAGGAGATTCGGCACGCCCTGCGCATTGCGGATTATGTCTACATTCTCGATTTAGGGCGCAACAAGACGGAAGGCCCCGTGGAAGAAATTGTATCCGACTTGAAGAAGGCTTTCTGGATTTAATGGGTGGATTACGGGGGCACACCTGGAGTGCCCCCGTTTATCTCCTTAGCTTTCCCTTTTTCCCTCCTTGCTCAGGGCTAACGGCCGTTCATTAAGGGGACAGCATCATCAACAATAGGGAAGTTATTCGTCCAAAAGGATAACCGGCTCTTGGTAATATCGTACTCGTCGTCGCGCCAATCGCTCTTGCAGGAATTTCTGCAAGATGTCGTTTTTCTCCCCCAGGGGTTTGTCCGCGTACAAGATATCCATGGGGAAATTGAGGCGTAGAATACGTCCTGGCACTACAAAGCGTGTGATCCCCGCGGGCAATCGCTGTCCTGTCATAACGAATTCCATAATTTCCTGGGGGGTATAAGCGGGGAACAATACCAGCATGGCTGCATCGGGATATTCTCGCTGCAAACTCTGCCAATCATCAGCCAGGGTACGTTCTACCTGTCCCAGGGACATGTAGGTATCGACCAAGCGATTAAGGGCTGTGATGTCTCCCCCTTCAATAGGGGCTGTGTTGCGCACCCCGTAGATGTCCGTGCGGGAGAAGAGTAAGGCGGTGATGAACTGGCGTGCTTCCAAACCTGCCTGGGCTGCCTCATATGTCGTGGATACCAGGTCTATCCCAGGTACCCGTTGCATATGCTCCAGCAGCACGTGTGCGCTGCTCTCCAACACTGCGTGATTCCACGTGTATAATTCCACTTTGTCCAGATCCACGATTTGGGCCACCACGTGGGGACAATGTAACCAGCGCAAGGCTTCCGTGCGCGTCGCGCCGTCCAGCACGATGTACTTGCCTTGCCATGGGGTGACCAGCGGGGGATTGGCAAGGAACCCATCTTCCTGGAGGCGCGCGGCCAGGTCGTGCACACGGCGGTTGTCCACGTGCTCATGGGGCAACACGTCATCCAGGGATAAGATGACCAAAGGTAGTGGCGCTTCTTGAGCCCGATGGGTCATGAGGACTTCTACGATTTGTTCCGCCACCTGGATGGCCGCCGCGCGCTGGGCATCTTCGGTCTGGGATGCGATATGGGGTGTGCAAACGACCTTTGGGTGGAGAATCAACGGGTGGTCGGGCTCGGGAGGCTCGTGGGTGTAGACATCCAATCCGGCCCCGCCCAGGTGTCCGGATTCCAATGCTTCCAGCAGGGCGTCCTCATCCACGATGGGGCCACGGGACGTGTTGATTAGAAATGCGCCCTGTTTCATACGTGCCAACTGCTCCCGCCCGATCATGCCCACATTTTCCGGACGCAAAGGCACGTGAAGGGTCACAAAATCGCTTTCCACGAGCAAGTCGTTCAAGTCGACGGCCTTGACATCGGGATCGGCCGCTAACTCAGGCGTGAGGCGCCGCTGATTTACAAGGATGCGCATGCCGAAGGCTTTTGCGCGACGGGCAACCTCTCGCCCGATACGGCCGTACCCCACAATGCCCAGGGTTTTCCCTTCCAGCCCTGTGCCCATGAACCGCTTCTTCTCCCACTTTCCTCCCTTCAGACTATTTACCGCGTCCACCAGTTTGCGGGCTAAGGCGAGGATGAGGGCCATCGTGTGTTCGGCAACGGCCACCGTGTTCGCGCCGGGTGTGTTGCGCACTTCCACGCCGAATTCGCGCGCCGCGGCCACGTCGATGTTGTCCAGACCCGTGCCCGCTCGCCCAATGACCTTGAGCCGCCCCCCCCGTTCGATGACTTCACGCGTGACCTTGGTGGCGCTGCGCACAACAATGGCGTCATAAGGTCCGATGCGCTCGGCCAGTTCTCCCGGGGAGAGACGTTTCTCGGCGATGTCCACATCCACATATTGGCGCAGATAAGCAATCCCATCTTCAGCGATAGGATCACACACCAATACTCGAAAGCGTTCCACCCCTTTTCCGGCTTCTGGTGGCATCCGCGGCGTCCTCCTTTATTAGAATATCGGCCTAATCGTCCATTGTAGCATATCCTATCTTTTCCCTTCCAAAAAGTTCTCAGGCCGAAAATTTGGGCATCGACGGGCAAAATTTTGGAACGGTGGGGCGGTGCATTTGCTATCAATCTCTCTTCTGGGTATAATCACCGTTTGGTTCTGCCTGTGGTGAAGAGACCAAAAGGAGGAAGCACTCATGGCGATTGAACGTCAAAAAGAGATACGCCGTCGTCGGAAACGGCGAGAGAAACTGCGCAAATTGCGGGCCAAACTGGCTCAGGCTCAGAGTGAGGCCGAGCGCCAGCGCCTCATCGAGAAAATACGGCGCATCAGCCTGCGTGCTCCTCTTGAGGTGTAGATGACCATGACAGAGATTGGGAGTACAGGGACAACCAGCAATAACCATGCCGTCGCCGCCGAGGTCCCTCCGGGTAGTAGCCTGCGGCGCACATGGGATTTTCGGATTGCTTTTGACAATCAAACGTTCCCGGAAGGCCGGGAGGGGCTACCACCTCCTGATTGAGCCCTTCTCCTAAGGGAGGTTTTGTGCCTAACGCGGCCCGCTCCTGGCTTCCGGTAATGGGGAGGTGAAGCATGAAGGAGCGGGCCGCTGTTTTGGAGGCGATTCGGGATCGCGTTCGGGCGTTGCTCCAGCAGCGCCGTGTCGACGAAGCGGCTGAACTCCTTGAGGAACTTTGGCCCGCGGACGCGGCAGAAATCGTTGAAGAACTGGGCGAAGACGAGCGCCGTGTCCTTCTTGAACATCTGGATCCGAGTGTCTCCGCCGACGTCCTGGAGGAATTGGCAGAGGAAGAGGCCGCGGATCTGGCCGAGGAACTGGCCGACGACACACTGGCTGCCATCATTGACGAAATGGAGCCGGATGAGGCGGCCGACCTCCTCCTGGACATGGATCCTGAGCGGCGGAGGCGTCTCCTCGCGGAGTTAGAGGACCCCGACGAAGTCCGCCCACTGCTCGTTCACCCTGATGAAACTGCCGGTGGGTTGATGACCACGGAATTCCTCGCCTTACGGCGACGGATGACCGTGGCCGACGCGCTCAAGGCGGTACGCGAACTCGCTCCCACAGCGGATCCAGACAACATTTTCTACCTCTACGTGGTTGACCGACATGGTCACCTGGTAGGCATGGTCACCCTCTACGACCTTATTCGCGCCCACCCTCACGACCTCATCCAGGATATCATGGATCGGGATGTGGTGAGCGTGCGCGCGGACGTCGATCGGGAAGAAGCAGCCCGCATCATGGCCCGATATGATTTGCTTTCCCTCCCCGTGGTGGATGAATTCGGTCGTCTGATAGGTATTATTACCAGCGATGATGTGCTGGATGTCATGGAGGAGGAGGCCACCGAGGATATCCAGCGCCTGGGGGGGTCCGAGCCTTTGGATCGTCCCTACCTTGATACCCCTATTCTGGACATTGTGCGTAAGCGAGCAGGGTGGTTGTTATTGTTGTTTGTTACTGCCAGTTTGACGGGCACAGTGACGAAGATGTTTCAGGATGAACTCTCTCGGGCTATTGAACTCACGTGGTTTATTCCCTTGCTCATTGGCACAGGGGGAAACGCGGGGTCGCAGACTACAGCAACAATCATTCGCGCGCTTGCCATTGGCGAAATCGATCTGGGTGATCTAATCCGTGTCGTTTGGCACGAGATACGTGTTGGAATTACTTTGGGGAGTCTTATGGCAGTTGTGGGTATTGTGCGCGCGGTGACGTGGGGGGCTCCCATGCCTGTCGTCCAATCCGTGGCTATGGGGTTGCTGGTGGTTGTGCTATGGGCGACTACTGTAGGCGCGATGTTGCCTCTGATCATGCACAAGTTAGGAGTTGACCCGGCCGTCGTGTCCGGACCGTTCATGTCCACATTGGTGGATGCAACCGGTCTTTTTTTCTACCTGGAAACCGCGCGGCTGGTGATGGGGCTTTAAGGAAATGCGGGGCTGTGAGAAAAGAGAGTAGCATCTATGGTCTCTCGTCTCCAAGCAGTATCGCCCCTTTCCCCGTCTGGCAGGTAATGATCTCCTTTACCTCGGGCATGGCGCGCAATCTGGCCTGCACTTCAGTCGCGTAGTCAGGCAAAGTGATGACGTGGACGTTTGGGCCGGCGTCGATGGTGAAGTAAGCCGGAATCCCCTCCTGACGCCAGGAACGCACGGCGTGCATCACGGCCATCGTGCCCGGAAGCCAGTAGAGCAGGCTCGGCCGCGAGGTCATCATCACCGCGTGCATGGTGAGCGCGTCCAGTTCCATGACCTCGCCCAGGGTTTCGATGTCTCTCGCCAGGATCGCGGATCGGGCGCGTGCCAGGGCTGTGTGGACGTGGGCTAAGCGGGCGGGATTCAACGGGCTCGTGTGGGCCAGCGCGTGACCCCCAGTGGACCCCACGGCCTTGTGCTCGCGTGATACGACGGCCACGATGTCCACCAGGGGCCAGTGGTCGGGGGGGGCAATTTGTACGGCATAAGCATCCTCATGTCGTGCCCCCGCGATGAGTTCGGCATATCCCCCGAAAATGGAGCGGGCCGCGGAGCCCGATCCCAGCCGGGCCAGCGCGCTCAGTTCCTTGGGGGAGAGGTCAAGGCCAAGGGCCGCGGCGGCAGCCATCGTCAGCGCGGCGAACGCCGACGCGGAGGATGCAATCCCCGCTCCTGTAGGAAAGGTATTGCGCGAGGTCACGTGGGCCGGCAAAGTGACACCGGCCAGGCGGCGCAGGTGATCCAGATGTGTGGACACGCGCTCGAGGGCCGGGCCTACGATGGCTTCCTCGTTGAGCGTTAGTTGGTCCCCCTGCAGAGCAGGGTCGAACACCACGGTGGTGATGGTCACCGTGGTATCCAGGGTCATGGATAGGCTGTTCGTCAACGGAAGACGAAGGGCCTCATCCAGGTTGCCCCAGTACTTGATGAAGGCGATGTTCGCGCCTGCACAGGCAGTGGCTGCATAGGTCGTCATCTACATCGTCCTCTCGAAGGCCTTGGCGGGATTGCTACGTACCTCAACGGAGATAGCAGATCGCTATCCTGTCAAGGCAGGAGGACTTGATTAACCAGGCTCAGGAATTCGTTGCGAGTGCGTTCGTTCTCGCGAAAGACGCCGCGCAGCGCGCTGGTCACCATGCGCGCGTTCGCTTTTTTTACCCCCCGCATCATGGCGCACATGTGCGCGGCCTCAATAACCACCGCCACCCCTTGGGGATGAAGCAGATCTTCGAGAAAGTCGGCAATTTGCTCCGTCATGCGCTCCTGGACCTGGAGCCGCCGTGCGTACATCTCGACAACCCTGGGAATTTTCGAAAGCCCAAGCACTTTCCCGTCGGGTATGTAAGCCACGTGTGCTCGTCCGAAAAAGGGAAGCATATGATGTTCGCACAGGCTGTAGAACTCGATGTCGCGTACCACCACCATCTCATCGTAGGAAACGTCGAACAGTGCGTCGTTTACCAAGGCCACCGGGTCCACCCGATAGCCCTCGGTGAGTTCGGCAAACATGCGAGCAACCCGTTCGGGGGTGCGCTGTAGTCCTTCGCGATCCGGATCCTCGCCGATGAGTTCCAGAAGGCGACGAACCAGGTCTTCCAGTGGCTCCACAGGCCACGTGCTGGGCGTTTCGACTCGCTCTATAGCCATTGCATCACCTCTCATCTCTATATTTGATGGCGCGATAGCCTTACGTCTGCTCCGCGCTCTTCATCTCCACGTCAAGAAGGCGCTCCACATCAGGGCGATGTCGGAACGTGCGTCGGATGGCTGCGAAGCGGGAGGCAACGTCGGCCATCCGTTGGCCTGAGGAGATCGGCCAGTCAGGCACTACCTCTGCCACAGGGATGGCCACATGGGCGTACGCTGTCACGTCCCCCTCCTCTAAGTGGATGTCCCCCTTTTGGTAGAGCACCAAATCCAGGTCAATGGTACGAGGCGCGTTGGGATTTCCGGGAAATCGAATCCTGCCCAGTTGGTCTTCGATTGGGCGAAGAACGCGCTCCCTCAGTTGGGCAGGCGGTAAGTCGGTCCGCAGTAGGATGGCCATATTCAGGAAGGGAGGTGTGTCGGGCGCGCCTACCGGCGGCGTCTCGTATACTGAAGAGAGGGCCACAATGTGCGTCTTCTCGCTTAGAGCGCGTACGGCCGCTGGTAGATGTTTTTCCGGTTCTATGTTGGATCCTGCCACGACAACTGCCAACGCGCTACTCACTGCCGAAAGTCTTTCGCCTCCCGTTCTATAGTAACCCCGACCGAGCGAGCGAAGCGCAGCGCTCCGGGTTTTTCCACCCGTACTTGCACCTTAGGCACTCCAAATTCGAGTACACAGATACGGGCGATTTCTTCTGCCAACCGTTCTACCAGATAGAAGCGCGATGTTTCTGTAAGGGCAATTACGCGTTTCGCCACATCTCGATAGTTCAATGCATCCCGTATATCGTCAGACATCCCCGCGGGACGGGTATCTGTGAACATGCGGATATTGATGACCACGTCTTGCTTGTCTTTACGTTCCCAGTCGTTGATGCCGATAATGGTCCGCACAAGAAGATCGTGAATCTCGACGATGTCACGCATAGACTGGTGTCTCCTCCATTCTTTTTTCAGTAGCGCCGGGCGGCGACGGCCATACGAGCAACCGCCAGCCCGTCCGTTTTGCTTTCAAAGTACAAGGCGTGACCCTTGGCAAAGGTGCAAGGCACACCTGAGGGCCACGCCTTGTCGCACTGCTGTCAGGGCTACACGCCCAGTTCGTTCAGCGCTTCCTCGACCAGGGACTCCACCTCACCCTCGTGAGCGTGGCGTCCGGTCTTCAACTTGGAGTACACCAACTTATTCCCCACGGAGACCTCGAAGCGCCCTCCGTCTGAGGGGATCAACGTTAGAGCAGAGATGCGGAACTCATATTTTGCCAAAAGCTTGGCCGCCAAACTGGTGGCCCGAGGTAAGTACTTTCAAACCGCACAGTATTCAATGGTGATCGTGGGCTTCTCAGCCGCCATGTCAGACCTCCTCCTGTGTGGTTTTTGCGAATCAGTCGCATTATAACACACATGCCAGAAATAGGCGAAGCAGTGTGTCACGCGGGCACACCCACAGTAAGCACATATAGAGCGGCCTCCTCTTCACCATCAATGCCGAGCATGGTGTTTAGGTGGTCGTCGTAAAAGGCACCAATGGCACAAGCCCCCAGGCCTAAGGCCGTCGCCGCGAGATAGATGTTCTGCCCCACATGCCCGGCCTCCATCAAAATGTACCGATAGGCTCGCCCTTGATACTTCCACCGTTCACGCTGGAAAATGGCGCTGAGTACGAAGACCACGTTGGCCGCGTGTGCGTGTTCTTGATCTAAACAGGCCAGGGTGATTTCGCGCCTCTTGTCCCCCGGTGAGATCAGTTCCAAGGCGTGATCGAGCACGGCGTAATGATAAATGCCCGGTTTCAGGTCCTCCACCTGGTGGACGACCACATATGTTTCTAAGGGATAGAGGGCCCCGGCAGATGGCGCGGTCCGCTTGGGGTATGTGGGTTCAGTGATCCCCTGAGCCGCGTGGAGTAGAGCTGAAAGTTGAGCCAGGGTTATCGGTACAGGACGATAGTCGCGAACACTGCGGCGGCGATCTAAGGCTTCTTGTACAGACATGGTTAGGGGAATGGGGGAGGGAAGAGCAATTTGCTTGGCACTTGGATACCGTTTGTACTGTGCGGGGGCACGTCCCCACCGTAGCCCACTCCACAGCACACCGCGCAAGGTGATGCTGCTCCACTTGTGGTATGCCTGAGAGAGATCTTCAACGCGAGGACGAACGCTAAACAGAAGGGGTAACAGGTACGCGGTGACAAGGCCTCCGACCAATCCTAGCCCTATTCCCCGTAGGAAGGAGCGTCTTCCTCTCATGGTTACACCTTTCCTCAGATTGGGTTGGGGTGTGCGCTTTTCTCGCCGTATTATTGGCCTGGGCATCCGAAACAAGTTTTGCCAGTTGAGTGCCAGATGAGCTAGGCCCGCGACAATGGCCATGTATCCGGACCACAGGTGAATACGCACGTGCGAAAGTCCCCACCAGTCCGCCAGAAGTCCTGTGAAGGCCACGGCTGCGCTGCTAAGAAGCAAGAGCCAAGAGATAAGAAGCCGTATCTCACGCATGGTTCCAGCCTCCGTGCTTTTGTCATTCGACTAACAACCGTTAGTTGAAAATTTGCCAAAACATGGTGCTATAAGTATAATCCCCATCACCTGATGGGCTATTCGTACGAGTTGCAGCGACGCCCTGCCTTAAATATATCACATTTCTAAAACAGCAATGGGGGGAAGGAACCATGGGACGACGAGATGAACCCGTCAAGGTGTATCGTGTGTTGGTCGTAGATGACGATCAGGCTTTAGTGGATTTGTTGAAGGAACAATTGGAAGCAGAGGGGTATGAAGTCCTGCGCGCGAGCAACGGTCGGGAGGCATTGCGCGAGTTCTTTGAGTATCGCCCGGATATGGTTATTCTGGATACGCGCATGCCCGAGATGGATGGCTTCACCCTTATCGAGCGCATTCGCGAAATTTCCGATATCCCCATCATGGTGCTGAGCGCATACGGTGAAGAAGAGGACGTTGTGCGCGCGCTGGATCTGGGCGCGGATGACTACGTGCTCAAGCCGTACCGTCTCAAGGAGTTGCTGGCCCGCATGCGTGCACTCCTACGACGATATCGCGCGTTCCGTCAGGAGCCGCCCATCGTCTATGAGGATGATTTCTTACACATCGACCTGCAGTCCCGCCGAGTGAAGCGTGAGGGTGAAGAAATTCACCTGACACCTACGGAATTCCGTCTACTTGCCGCGTTGGTGGAGAACGCCGATCAGGTGGTGAGCAACAAGGAGTTGCTAAAACGCGTGTGGGGCTGGGATTATCGCAACGATCTCGATTACCCGCGCATCTATATCTGGCATTTGCGACGCAAGATTGAGCCCAATCCCAAGCGACCGACCTACATCCGCACAGAGTATGGGGTGGGTTACCGCTTTGCTCCCAAGGACCGGAAGGGGTTGCGTCGCGGGCCGAGGGAGTATTGATCCCGGCGAGAATGAACGATGCCTTGTGGGCTGCTTCGGTTGAAGTAGGGGGGAATACGTTAGATAAGCCGAAGCAGTGTGGGGCGACACAAGGTATTAGGGACAGGGCCGTGCCGTTTCTTGGGGCGTCGCTGTAAAGGGTGAAGGAACGGTGCGGCCCTGTCGCGTCAACGGGATATCGCGCGCGACCTCACCAGGTTGACCACAGTGCTTACAGCTTCGTCCACCGTCATATCTGTCGTATCTACGACAATGGCATCCTCAGCAATACGTAAGGGAGCCACAGAACGCTGAGAATCACGTCGGTCACGCTCCGCCAATTCAGCCTCAATGGTGGCTATGTCGGTATTTACCCCTCGGGCCCGGTATTGCTCGTAACGTCGGCGCGCGCGTTCGGACAATGAGGCCGTGATGAAAAACTTCACGTCCGCATCGGGGAGCACAACGGTGGTGATATCGCGTCCTTCCATGACCACACCACCAGCTTGTGCCAGTTTCCGCTGCTTGGCGACCAGCGCATGTCGTACCGCAGCATGTTGGGCTACGATTGAGGAACCTCGTCCTACCTCGGGGGAACGTATGAACTCGGTTGCGTCGTCACCGTTGACGAGCACCCGGTAACGGAGTGTCCCCTCGGCATCATCGCGCACAAATTGGATATCCAGCCGCTCGGCCAAGTGTTTCAGAGATTCCTCATCCTCCCAGGAGATGTTCTCTTGCAAGGCTTGCCAAGCAACGGCGCGATACATTGCCCCCGTGTCCACGTACAGGTATCCCAGGCGTTCGGCCAATCGCAAGGCGATCGTGCCCTTGCCACTTGCGGCCGGCCCATCAATGGCAATTACGAGGTGGGTTTTGTCTCGTGGCATAGGGCTCTCCTTCTTCCTCTCTGTCGTGCGGGCGATGCATAATGCTCCCCGCCGAAGGAAGTATATGTGTACGGACGGATTCCACAAGTTACCGAGTGTGGGGGGGACTCCTCCAGAAGTTTCAGGTTCGCTCGTGCTGAGGTATAATGAATGCTGCATATGAAACTGGAACAGTAGTGAAAGCGAGGTCTCCCATGCGCAACGTCGTTATCGCAGTCGCTCAGCAAATCTTGCGTTTGTACCCCGACTTGGACTCTTACCGTCGAGATCTGGAGCGCTTCTTCCGCCTGGCCGAGACGAAACATGCCCGTCTGATTGTCTTTCCCCCACGTACAGGACTCATGATCATTCCTCCTCTGGTGGGGGGATTTCGGTCGGGTCTGTTGAAGAAGGCCGATTTGGAGCGCAAGCGCGCGTCCTCTTGGTGGACACGCGCCCGTTCTGGGGTGATGCGCAGCACGGCTAAGTTCCTGGGCGCGGACATCACACGCGAATTAGAACGGGTGCTTCGCGAGGACCCCGAGACCATTTGGGAAAACTATGTGGAAATTTTCTCGGCCCTGGCCTACGAGTACAAAACCACCGTGGTCGCGGGTAGTGGTTACTTCCGTGACATCAATGACGGGGTCCTGCGTCATATCGCAACCGTTTTCGGTCCTGATGGGGATATTATCGGTCAACAAGCTCAAGTCATGCTCGGTGACGAGGTTCCCCACCTGGTCGCCCCCGGCCAAGGGTGGCAGGCTCTGCCCACACCCGTTGGGCGTTTGGGCATTCTCTTTGAGGAAGAGGTCATGTATCCCGAGGTCGGGCGGGTATTCGCATATCAGGGCGTGGAGGGGCTTATTGCTTTGGGGACTACACGAGAGGAGATGGTCGTGCGTCTCTATCACGATGGGCTGAAAGCGCGCGTGACGGACAATCAAGTCTTTGGCGCGTTGGCTTTCGTGGTTGGTACGGATCCTTTCCAGTCAGAAGAGAAACCGCCCTACCGTGGGCGGAGCGTCATCATGGCGCCCCACGGCCTGACCGCCCGCGGTAACGGGGTTCTGGTCGAAGCGGGGTCCAGCACAGCGGAGGTGCTCGTCACTGCACGGTGGGATTTCGAAGCTTTGCACATGTACTGGCGCAGCACGCCCCTTCGCCTCCGTCAGCGCCTTCCCGTGAAAGAGGCGGCTTCCATTCTGGCTCCCCTTTACAGTCAGGGAATGACTCTTGAGGACGCGATGCGAGCCTTGCCTGGACGAGGACCTCGTGCCCTTCCTCAACAGGGAGAAGTTGAGGACAGGGTATCGCCTCCACCCTCTGATGAAGAGGAACCCCCGCAAGGGAAGGAAATCGCTACCCGAGAAGCGTCTGTTGCTGAGCCGTCGGAAGAGGAGGGGAGACTCGCCGTTGAAGTAGACCACGTTGAGGAGCATTCTCCCGTAGCCGGAACTCTTTCCGAGCAGGCTCAAGAGGAAGGTCCCTCTATGTCCTTACCACAGGAAGAACCTGGGGCAGAGGAGGAAACATCCCCCACTATGGAGGAGGACGAGGAACCGGCGGTTGGGGGCCTTGAAATCGCGCGAACGGGTTATGTCTTTGAGGAAGAAGAGGAGGAGATTGCAGAAGCGCGTTCGGATGTCGAAGAAGGCGCGGTATCGCCCGAGGAAAGCGCGTCCACTGATGGGGTTGCTGAGACACCGGAAACAGCACTTGAGACACCGACTTCTACCGACCGCTCCGAAGCAACCTCTGCCGTAGTCGAAGTCAACGCTCCTGGTGAGGGCGAGGATATTATGGTGGGAGGGGCAGATCACATCGAGGCAGGCGGGCTAGAACATAGGGCCGAGGAACAAACGGCGGTGCGTGGGGACACGCCTGCATCTTTAGAGACATCCGCATGGGAATCTGCTCCTAAAGTGGCGGAACAGGCTGAGGAGACAACGATTCCCGAGGAGTTGTGGGCGGCCATCAAGACAGAATTGGAACGGGCGGCGGCTACATTGCGATCGCTACGTGAGTCAGAACCTGAAGAGGACGAGGGATTGCGAGAGGAAAAGCATCGTGCAGACAGGGAACTACCGCCTGCGCGAGAGGGTTGGTTCCACCGTTTCCTTAGACAGACGTCCCTTTCCGATACAGGCAACGACGATATCTTCTGAATATTCGTTTGCTGAACTATCCAACGTTGCGAGGTGGGCCAGGAGACATTCCCTGCCACCTCGCAACGTTCACCCCTTCCTTCATTTGGCAACAGCTTCCTCCAGCGCCCTCAGCATTTCCTCCACGGTGGCAAACTTGAATTCGGGGAGGCCTCGTCGTTCTGCTTCTGCTCGTTCGATAGCCTCCAGGCGTTGCCAATCGTCTTTGTTTACCACGCGTTTGTCCAGGCTGTTCAAGTAGGCACGTAACGTATTCAATCGCTTGTCCAGTTCCTCGGGAGCAAGGGGAGCCATCGTGCGTAGATACATCAAGATGGCTTCAGCAGCGTGGGTTCCATCCTTGCGTGCTGTGCCCACCAATCCCTTACTGGGCCGTCGGGCCCATCCGGCAACAAAGATGCCCTCTATAGGTTCGCTCTTCTCCGGGTCGTACGCTTCATAGGATTCCCCCTCTACAGGGAAGCGTGGGTTGGGATTGGTTACGTAAGCGCCCCACTGTACGGGAAGCCCCAAGTTGGGATCCACCTGATCGCCAATGCAGAAGATAACGGTGTCCACGTCCAGCACGTCATACGTCCCGAGTCCCTGCGCTTTTGTGTCCCCATTGTGGGGCACCAGTGTGGTATTTTCCACCTCCAACCCGCCTACGCGCCCTGAACCGTCGTCTAGGATGCGGTGTGGACGGGCGAGAAAGCGGAAATAGAAGCGGGTATTGGAGACGCGCGGCAAGGCCTTTTTGTGCTCGCGAGCGGACAAGATGTGCGTCTTCGCCGCTTCGGGATCTTGGCCTACCTTGTGCATGATATCAGCGACGCGAGCCATCTCCGCTTCGAAAGCCTCCAGGTCAAGGTTATTGACGATAGTGGCAAACTCATCTACGGTAAATTTCACCTCTGCAGGACCACGCCGTGCAACGGCTACCACTTCGTCTACCTTTATCTCCCGAATAAGCCAGCGGGCTACGTCGACCATGACGTTGCCTACGCCGATAAGCGCCACCCTACGGCCAATATCGAAAGTATAGGTACTAAAGGGGGGAAGTTTGTTGTAGTGATACACGATTTCTTTGGCATGGTATACCCCACGCAAGTCCTCCCCTGGAATGCCAAGGGTTTTGGTTCCCTGTGCTCCTACGGTGACCAGGATGGCCTGAAAGCCCATTTCCCGTAAGGTGCTCAGGGAGATGTCTCCCTTCTCACCTACGAGGACGTTGCCGTAGTACTCGATGTTCGGGCGGGAGAGAATGCGACGGAATTGACGCCGTAGCCCTTCTTTCATTTTGTGCTTGTCCGGATAAATTCCGTACTCGGCCAACCCGCCGGGCTTGATGTCGCGATTGAGCATCACCACATAGGTGTTTTCTTGGGAGAGTTTGTCCGCAGCATAGATGCCCGCAGGCCCGGCCCCCACAATAATTACCAAGTACATGTTGGATGCGCTCATTGTTCAGTTCCTCCCCGTGGTAGAAATAAACATTGTCTCCAGAAATGGATTTCTCGGTAGCGAGACAGGAGTCCTTGGAAAGCATTCACAGGCACAAGCACTTGTTCAGATGCCTCCGTAAATATAGGCGTTACCTTGGAATCTCCAGGAAGATCTCACGACGAGGGCAAAAGAAGCACGTACAGGATCGCTTGTTGAGGATGAATGCTGGATGATGGTGATTGCTTTCATATGGCGTTACCGGCAGTAGGATTGAATTCATGTACTATTGGGGAGCAAGAAAGCGTGAGAACTGACGGACAACACTGATGATGCTCATGGCCAGTTTCAGCCAATCCCCGGGGTGGGCTTGTAACCGGGCTCGCCTTCCCTGGCGCTCGATCTCTTCCATGCGGGCGGCAATCGCGTATCCGGCGAGGAGGCCTAACAATGCCCCGATGGCCGCACCAGCAATAAGTAGGTCCTTGCGCTTCATCCGGCACCTCCACGCGTTAGAAAGGTCCGCACAGCGTTAATGGTTCGTTCTGTCCGTTCAAAGGGCGCGCGCACAATGGTTGCTGTGCGTTCGACACGCTGATGTATTTTTAGCCATTCGTCGTGGGCGCGCGTGGCATAGTCTCGGGTTTGGCGGTCAAGCCAACGAATGCCGCGAATGGCCAAGAGGAAGAGGGCCAGGGGTATCAACCCAAAGAGAAAACCTTCCACGGCTAACACGATGACGGCCACATCACGCCAAAAGGCAATATCCATGTTCGATTTCCTCCTTCAGTGCGTGTAACGGATCTATATTCGGAAGCCGAATAGAGTAAAAATACGCACTGTGACGGCCCACGCCATTTGATATTTGGCCCACCCCCAGAGTATAGCGACCTTGCACGTGATGGACAACTTGCATACACTGAATGTCCGTAGGTGTTGACGGAACAGAGAGGGGAGCCAAGGAGGATGTTGGTACGTAATGCGTTTCGAGATATCGGTCATGTAACTCACCGGGATTGGTCGTGTGGGATATGATGAGTGGGCGTGTGCTGGTGGTGTTTTCGAGGGTGAAGCGTTTTCTTCCGCTGCTCCTAATCCTGGTCTTGATCCTTCACTTTCTCCTCGCGGATACTTGGCGACCTCTAATACTTGGTCCATCCCGGAACGTTGTCTCTATCAATCCTAAAATGGGAGTTCATACCCGCCTTACCGATGAGGTCGAGCCCTGGAAGATTCTCCGTTCCCTGGAAATGGTGAGGGAAATGGGCGCGTCTTGGATAGTCGAGTACTTTCCGTGGGGGTACTATGAACCTCGTCGCGGGCGGTATGTCTGGGAGCATCCGGACATGGTGATTGACTTTGCGCATCACGAGGGGCTGAAAGTCATTGCTCGTCTCGGATACGTTCCCGAGTGGGCCCGCCCAAACAATAGTACGGTCACCTATCTCGACGAGGAGCATTTCGATGATTTCGCTCGCTTTGCCGCCACCTTTGTTCGACGCTATCAGGGGCGTGTGGGGTACATTATTGTTTGGAATGAGCCCAATCTCAGCCTTGAGTGGGGATACCGACCTGTGGATCCAGAAGCATATACCGATTTGCTGTGCCGCACTTACCGCGCGGTCAAGACGGCTGTTCCAGAGGTTCAGGTATTGGGGGGAGCGTTGGCCCCTACTCTGGCCCCACCGGGGAGCGAGTGGGGTATGAACGATTTGACCTTTCTTCAAGCCATGTACGATGCAGGCGCGGGCGCGTGCTTCGACATTCTGGCCGTTCACGCGTACGGGTGGCGCTTCCCTCCGAACGCGCCCCCTTCGCCCGACGCGGTGAACTTCCGTCGTACGGAGTTGCTGCGTGCGGTTATGGTGCGCAACGGTGATGCCAGCAAGCCCATCATCATTACCGAGGGAGGCTGGAACGATCATCCCCGATGGACCAAGGCGGTGCGTCCCATGCAGCGGGTGCTCTACACACTCCAGGCCTATGACATGGTGTGGAAACAATGGGATTGGGCACTTGCTTTTGCCCCGTGGGCTTTTCGCTATCCTTGGGCGGCCCGTTCATATCAGGATTATTTCACCTTTGTAGCCGTAGATTTTACGCCCAAGCCCATTTACATTGCGGCGCAGGCTTACGCACGTGGCGAGATTCAGCCCACGGTCGAGGATTTGGAACGATTGTTCGGTGGCGAGTGACGCGGTAAGGTACAAAGATGCCAAACCACGCGATGGATGAGGGGAGTACAAAGGGATGGACACACGTCGTGCAGGTCTTGCGGGGATCATCATATTAAGTGTGCTCGTCATTGTCGGGGGGCTTTTATTTCGGGAGCAGATTTTCCCGAGCGATCCAATATGGGCACGCGTGGAGCGAACTCGTGTGTGGCGGGTAGGCATGGACCCCAGTTTTCCGCCTTTTGAGGTGGTCGCCGACAACGGAGAGGTGGTGGGGTTCGATGTGGATTTGGCTCGGGCTATAGCCGAACAATGGGGGGTACGTGTTGACATTCAAGGGATAGGCTTTGATGGGCTTGTAGACGCGGTGCGTGCTCACAAGGTGGATGCCGCGGTTTCGGCCATTCCTTATGACCCTTTGCTCACCAAAGACGTGCGTTATTCCGAGCCTTATTTCGATGCGGGCTGGCGCGTGGTCGTGAGAAAAGGGAGTGTTATTCGTGATTTGGCGGATCTACAAGGAAGGCGTGTGGCCGTGGAGTGGGGTTCTGAGGGAGACGTGTGGGCGCGTCGCTTGCAGCGTCGTTATGAGGGTCTTCGTCTCGTGCTCAAACCCGCCTTGGACGAAGCACTTGTAGCGTTACGAGCGGGAGAGGCGGACGCAGCTATCGTCGATGGCGTCACCTATCGTTTGAATCGGCGGGGGTTGCAACAAGTTGGTGATCCGCTTAGCTACGAGCCCTATGTCATCGTCATGCCTGTAGAAGGATTCCGAGTGCAGAAAGAAGTGAATAATGCTCTTAGAACACTGAAGACAACGGGGGGGCTCTCCGCCTTGGAGGAGAAATGGATGGGGGAATGAAGGAGTAACGATTGACGATTAAGGAACAATATTCTCCCTTAATCCCAATCGTTACTCCTTAAATTGTTCTTCTTGATCGACTACTCTTCCCCTTCTTCTGCTTTACCCTTGGTAATGACTTCCGGTTCCGCGCCTTCCGCTACGGCTTCTTCTTCAACCTCTTCGGCCTCTTCTTCACCTGTCATGTATTCCAACACAACCACGGCCGCGTCGGGGTCCTCGGCCAGTTCCACGCGCTCAGGAAGTTGCAATTCGCTGGCGCGAATAACATCATGGTCTTCAGTGAGCATACCCAGGTTGACCTCAATGTGGGCGGGGATGTCGGTGGGGAGACATAGAACTGCGACGGTGTCCAGTACTTGGTTTACTGTGCCCAAACCTGCGGCCACGGCCGGCGATTCCCCAACAAGCACAAGGGGGACCTCGACCTCGAGTTTCTCCTTGAGACTCACTTGGATAAGGTCAACGTGGAGGAGTGAACGCTTGACTGGGTGGCGCTGAATATCACGGATAAGTACTTTGACCGGCTTCTGGTCTCCCTCGATCTCCAGATCAACCAACTGAGTAGTTGCCCCCACGCGCAAAAGTTTTTCCACGTCCAACGCGCGCACCTGCAAATTGCGGGGCTCTACACCGGGGCCATAAAGCACAGCAGGAATTAACCCAGTGCGGCGCAGGCGTCGGACAGGCCGTCTTCCTGTTACCGTTCTCGGTTCCGCTTTCAATGCCAACCCTTCCATTGTATCCGTCTCCTTGCATGAGAAGTCTATGGCGATGCCTAATGGTCTGCGACTGTTATTTGCAATCGGCAGTCCCCCATTTTACGGGAGAAGGGAGTAGACCGTCAAAATTGAGTTAGTCTTCGGCATGGATTTTCTTTGAAGGTTATGGACATCTTTGCTGTTTGGGAGAGGTGTCGCGTAGTTCGAGTGGTATGACATCCCTCATTCTATTTGGCTCTTGCCCTTAGCGAATGGTACAATTCGCGCGCTATGAATGAGCGGGTATACCGGGCATCGGCCTCCGCGAAAGTCATCCTGTGCGGGGAGCACGCGGTGGTGTACGGATCACCCGCGATTGCCGTCCCCGTGAGCGACCTGCGGGCCACGGCCTCCTTTTACCCCAACCAAGTCGACAGCCTGCGCGTCGAACTGCCCGACGTGGGTGAGGCTTGGATCTGGCCGCCGGAGCCTGACAATCACCCCCTGGCCCTGGTGATCCGGGAAACCCTGGCTCACCTGGGGGAAGACGACCTCCGAGGTCGCCTGGTGGTACGGTCCGACATCCCCATTGGTGGGGGGATGGGCAGCAGCGCGGCAGTGGCAACCGCGGTGGTGCGCGCGGTGGCCCGCGCGCTGGGCCACACTCTGAGCCCGGAGGAGACATCCAGCCTGGTGTACAGGGCCGAGGAAATTTGGCACGGCACCCCCAGCGGCATCGACAACACCGTCATCGCCTACGAGCGGCCGGTCTGGTTCGTGCGTGGGCAGCCGCCCGAGCCCTTTTACCCCGCGCGGTCTTTTACCCTGGTCATTGCCGATAGCGGCGTGAGCGCGGCCACGCGCGAGGTGGTGCTCGACGTGCGCCGGCGGTGGGAACAGGATCGGCCCAGGTACGAGGCTCTCTTTCGGGCCATCGGTGATCTGGTGCGGCAAGTGCGCCGCGCGCTGGAGGCCGGAGAAATCGAGGTGGTGGGGCCGCTGCTGGACGAGAACCAACGGCACCTGGCCGAGATGGGCGTATCCTCCCCCCTGCTGGAGGCACTGGTGGCAGCCGCGCGCGCCGCGGGCGCGCTGGGCGCGAAGTTGGCGGGTGCGGGTCGCGGAGGCAACGTGATTGCCCTGGTACGCGAGGCCGACGCCGCCCGCGTGGCCGAGGCCCTGCGCCGGGCGGGCGCGACGCGCACGTTCGTCACCATCGTGCGCCCTGAACCGTCGTCCATAGCCCACGCTACGCCGTCCGTCGTCTCTCGCTCTTGAGGTCACCATGTCCGACGTTTCCCTGGAAAGGCCCGAGACGGTCGTCATCGACACGAGCGTGTTCGTGAACCCGGACACACGTCGATTGCTCGCGGCCGACACCGGCAGCGCCTTGTTACGCTTTCTCGATTTGGCCCGCGCTCACGGCATCAAGGTCTATGTGCCCGTGTCCGTGTCCAAGGAGATGGCCCACTTCGTGGATCAGGGGGTGATGGACCGCCTCAAGGCCCAGGCCACGGTGCGCGCGCCCGACATTTTCGGCATGATGGTGCCCGCGGCCGTCCTGCACTTCTTCGTGCGTGAAATACGCAAGCGCATCGACAAGGGCCTGCGGCTGGCGGAACAAGCGGTGCGCGTGGAGAACAGCGCGGAGAACGTGCGTCGGTTGCGGGAGCAGTACCGCGAGGCCGTGCGTTCGGGCATTGTGGACAGCGTCGAAGACCTGGATGTGGTGCTCCTGGCCAAGGAAGTGGGCGGGGCTGTGCTCAGCGCGGATGAGGGGATTCACAACATGGCCCATGCTCTGGGCGTTGAAACCCTCACCATGCGGGACTTCTTGCTGAAATTGGGGAAGGAGGTCGCACCTGGCCCATGAAGCCAATGCCCTCGGTCACGGAGGAACGCACTTACGAGGACATAACCTATATCCGCGTTGGGGACGACACGCCTACACACCCGCGCGGCACCGTCATGTTCCCCCAGGTGACGGACAGCCAAGGGCGCCTGTTTACCGTTTGGGGGTATCCACGCATCCGACGGATTTTCGTGCTCGAACGGGGGGTCAAGCGATATTTCAAGGAATTTCCTTTCTTCGTGGAGGAGAAGATCGACGGCTACAACGTGCGTTTGACCCGGGTTGCCGGTCGGCTGCTGGCCCTTACGCGCGGGGGCTTCATCTGCCCGTACACGACCGAATGGGCATCCGTGTGGGCGGAGCACATGGGGCTGGACGAGTTCTTCACCGACTATCCAGATCTGGTGCTCTGCGGAGAGGCCGTAGGGGCCAGCCCCTACAACGTACAACGCGTGTACGAGTTGCCCCCTGGGTTGCACTTCTACCTGTTCGACATCATGGATACGGAGGGGCGCTCCCTGCCCCCTGAGAGAAAATACACCCTCGCGGCCCAGTATGCCATCCCGACGGTGCCCCAGTTCGGACAGTACAGCCTGACCCGTCTGCCGGAACTGAAAGACCTGTTGCTTGACCTCAACGCCCGCGAGCGCGAGGGGGTCGTGATGAAGTCTCCCGATGGGGAGCGCGTGGTCAAGTTCGTCACCCCCACATCCGACCTGGCGGATATTCGCGATAACCTGATCCTGATGTATGATGTGGACTCGGGATATTTCCTGAACCGGCTGCTGCGGTCGGTGTTGTTCGTGCAGGAATTTGGGCTTGACCGAGAGGAATACGCCCGACGTATCGGGGAAGCCATCCTGGGCGGCCTTGACGCCCTGACCGACTTCCGGGGCGCGTGGGAGGAGTACCACATTCTGGTGCGGAACATCACGACTTGGCATCGCCTGCGCGAACTCCTGGCGGGCAAGGTTCGCACAGAAGAGTTGTACACTCGGGCCGTTCTGCTCGACGGCCGCCCGTTCATCCAAATAGGATTTCGGCGGGTGTTCCGCAAAAGCACCAAACGCTTCCGCATGATTTTGAAAGGATACGGGCACTATGACTGAACCGAAGAGCGCGCAATGGCGGTTGTTTTGGGCCATTCCGTTGCCCGAAGATGTGCACGAGGCCATCGCCCACATTCAGGAGGAGTTGGCCCGCCGCGTGCCGCGCGATAGCGTCCGCTGGACGCCGCCCCACAACGTGCACCTGACCCTGGTCTTCCTCGGCAATCG
>JALWHQ010000199.1:0-656 GCA_026983525.1 Anaerolineae bacterium
GGGGGCGTTCCGCGTTCGCCAGCATCTCCGCTGCCTGCTCGATGGCTTCTGGATCGCCGGCGCCGGGGGAGGGGGCGCGATAAGCCGCCGGCCCCTGGGCGGGGACGCTCTCTTCGCCGTGGGCTTCCTTGAGCAAGTCCTCGGGAAGTTCGACGTACACGGGGCCCGGTCGGCCCGAACGTGCGATGCGAAAGGCGCGAGCCACAATTTCGGGCAGCCGGTCCCAGTGGCGCACGCCCACCGACCACTTGGTGATGGGCCGGTACAGGTCTACGAGGTCGGCAACCTGAAATCCCCCTCCTCGGTCGGGGTAGATGATGTTTCGGCGTCGTTGGCCGGTGAGCACGATGAGGGGGACGCCTTCGGCATGGGCAACCCCCACGCCCGCGGTGGTGTTGAGGGCACCCGGCCCGATGCCTGTGAGCACGACCCCCGGCTCACCGCGCGCGCGCGCCCAGGCATCGGCCATGTGCGTGGCCGCGGATTCGTGGCGCGCGGTCACGAAGCGTATGCCGTACTCGTTCAACTTAGCAAGAATGGGGTTGTGGCTGCCGTCCAGCACCCCGAACATGGTCGTGATGCCTGCGCTTTGCAAGCACTTCAACAGCAGTTCACCACCGGTGATTTGACTCATAGGGTCACCTCCAATTGGATGT
>JALWHQ010000199.1:666-5636 GCA_026983525.1 Anaerolineae bacterium
CCGTTGAAGGCTATCGTCCATGGACGTATGGACGATAGCCTTCAACGGTCATCCATCGTCCATCGTCTATCGTCCATCGTCTGTCATCCGTGCATCCGAATGGTCAATGATTTGTGTCCACTTCCTTAAGTCTGGCTTTTTCCCTCTGCGCCTTTGCGGCTTGGCGAGATAAAAACCGGCGTCGGTCACACGTTTGCCAACGGCATCTTTTCAACTGCCGGGCGGAGGAAGCCAACAGTATTGTTCATCCGGCCGTTGGCTCGCCTGCACCGACCGTGGACGGTTCAGCACGAGCCGCCTCGCGACCGGCCTGTTCGTTCACCGTGAGCAAAATCAGCAGCCCCAGCACCAGGAAAACGGCAATGGTCAAGATGGCCACCCGTTGGCCTTGCTGTTCGGCCAACCGTTCGGCCAGGCCTTGCCGTTGGAACCACAGCGCGGCTTCGGCCGCGATGATTCCGTAGACGGTGGGGCCAATGAAGGATGACGTCCGCCCCGCAACGGCAAAAAGTCCGTAAAACTCCGCGCTGCGCCCCTGGGGGGCCAGCACGCTCACCATGGTGCGACTGACCGACTGCAGGCCCGCCATAGCAATCCCTGCCAAGGCGCCAATGACAAAGAAAGCGATAAGGCTTTGGGCGAAGTACAACCCTAATATGATGGCCGTCATAAACAAATTAGAAAAGATGATGGTTCGCTTGCATCCAACTTCGTCGGCCAGGTAGCCAAATACGTAGGCACCCACGACATTGGTTGCCTGCACGAGGATGAAGAACAAGATCAGTTGCTCTTGCTTCATGCCGAAGAGCACTGCCCCAATGATGGCCGAAAAGTCCAGGGCCATGATAATAGCGTCGTTGTAGACGATGAAGGCCAGAATGAATTTGAGGAATTCCCGAAACCGCTGGGCCTCCTGAAACGTCTGGCGCAGGCGCTGGACGGCGATGGAAAAGTAGCTCTCCCCGGGAGGAAGGGGCCGTGCCTGAGCGCGCTCCCGCAACCAGAACCAGATGGGGAGGGCGAAAAGGGCAAAGAAGATGGCAGTGATGACAAATGTCAGGCGCACAATGAACGTGCCCTTGATCATGATAACCAGAGGGAGAATGATGAGCAGGATGACGATCCCGCCCGCGGTGCCGATGGCCCAGCCAATGCCGGACACACGGCCCAATTCCCAGGGTTCCGCGATCTCCGGCAGCAGGCCGTTGTAGAAAACCTGCGCGCTACGATAGCCGATTTCGGCCAAGATAAAAAAGAGCATGCCGGTGAGTACGTCGCCCTTTTCCACAAAAAACAGCAGCCCGGTGAAAACGCATGCCATGGCCGTGAAGAGGGCCAGAAAACGCTTCTTGGCCGCGGAGAAGTCGGCAATGGCCCCGAGGAACGGCGCGGTGATCGCGACGACGAACATGGCGATGCCCACGGCCAGTCCCCACAGTCGCGAGCCTTCCGCTCCCCCGACCACGTGTTCCTTGAAGTAGGCGGCGTACACGGCCAGAAGCACAACAGACGCGTACGCGGAGTTGCCGAAGTCGTACAGATACCAAGCAATGCGTTCCTTTCTGCTTGCCCGTTCTCCCGTCATGGCTCTCCTCCTGGTGGACGTCATGCACGTTTCTCTACGTTGATAGGTGTTGTACGAAATGCCTGCACGAGATGGTGACTTGGGATGGTGAGTATTTGGTATCAGGTATCAGGTATTAGGTATCGAGGTTCAGAGGATCGGATCCTACTCCCTTGCCCGTGATACCCAATCCCCAATCCCCGATATCCGATACCCGATACCCAAGCCGCCAACGTTCGACCACAATACGAACGAAAGATGCGCGTGGCGAAAACGTCTTCCGACCTCAATGCATTACAAATGCCACTTTGATGGACCGTCGATCTCGCTTGTCGAGGGCCACCTCCAGCGCGGCGCGAAAATCCTCCAAGGGAAATCTGTGGGTCAACAAGGGTTCCACCTGCACATGCCCCTGGGCCATCCACTCCATGGCAAGTTCGAAGGTGGATATCCGACGCCCTTGCCGCTGCACAACGTCGTGGCCGATGGCACCGATGAGGTTCACCTCCTGATACCACACCGGTGTGAGGTCGATGTGCATGGGGTGCAGGTACACGCCGACCAGCACAACAGTTCCGCCGGCGCGCGTCCAGCGCAACGCGTTCTCAAGGGTGGCAGGAATGCCGACGACGTCGTACACCACGTCGAAGCCGCCGATGAGCATACGATTGCCTCGCACACCCTCGTACAGGCGCGCTCCCGTGATCTCGGCCACACGCGCGTACCCGTCCTCCCGAGCCAGAAACGTGTGCGACGCGCCGAACTGCCGCGCCAGTTCGGCCTGCCAGGGGAACTCGGCCACCGCGGTGATGTCGCACCGGGGTTCCACGTAGGCCAAGACCTGCATAAGCAAGTATCCGATGGTTCCGCACCCGATGACGCAGACCCGTTCGCCCGGGCGGGGGCGACGGCGCCACACGGCATGAATGGCCACGGCCAACGGCTCGGTAAAGATGGCCTGTTCGTCGGTCAGCGTGTCGGGCACGCGCACGAGCGAACTCGCGGGCGCGATGAAACTGTCGCCGAACCCCCCGCCAATGGGGATGTGGTCGCGCGGCTCCGAAGCCCGCTCGCACAGGACGCGATGGCCCCGCTGACAGGGCGGGCACAAGTCCCTTTCCCCGCGCGCCAGGCAGTCATCGCCCCGACCCCAGCGCACAACCCGATCCCCAACCTTGATGTCGCGTACCTCGGAGCCAACCTCCACAACCTCTCCGACCATTTCGTGTCCCAGGTAGATGCGGCGGGTTGCCGGAAGGGCCAGGGGGGCGACGCGCAAATCGGCGTCCAGAAAAATCTGGTGGAGGTCGCTGCCGCAAATTCCGCACATGTGGTTGCGAACGCGCACCCACGTGTTCAAGGGAAGGGGCGGGTCGGGGATGGAGGCAAAGCGCAAGGGGGAAAAGGGCGCGAAATAAGCGGAGCGTGTGACGCGCCCCAGGGCCTTGGTCAGCAAGATGCGCCAGGGACTGCGGTCAATGTACAGAGTGTTCATGTGCCGACGATGCCCTTTGCCATGAGTGAAAGGCCCAGTACAGTCAGCAATCCGGTCACCAGGTACTGAAATGTCCTCGCGCCCACGCGAGCGTCCAGACGAAAGGCGGAATACGTGCCCAGGAGCAGGGCGGGCAGGCTCAAAGCATAAAGACGCATAACGGTGGTGGTGATGTGGCCGGTCACGATGTGGCCGACCACCACGAGAAGTGCCGAGAACAAGAAGAAACTTTGCAATGTGGCGCGAAAGTCGGCCTTCGGCCAATGTTGGGAATGCGCGTAGACAATGACGGGTGGGCCATATGTGTTGTATGCCCCGCCAAGGCTTCCTCCCACAAAGCCGACCAGGTAAATAGCCCAAGGGGGCAGGGAAATGGACATCTCCGGTTGGCGCAGGGTGAACAAGACGTATCCCAGAATCAGTGCGCCCAAACCCGCCGTCACAACGCGCTCCGGCAGGGCGACCAGGACGATCATTCCCAGAGGAATGCCGAGAAGGCTCCCCAACAACAGGCGGCGCAATTCCGCCCAGCGGACATGCCCGCGCCAGCGGGCCGTATTCATCACGTAGAGGGTGAGGCCCAAGAGGGCAACCAGGGGGGCCGAGGTGCGAATACCCAGAAGCAAGGTGAGGATGGGCATGACCAGCAGCGCAAACCCAAAACCGGAGAGGCTTTGTAGCACCGCGGCAAAGCCGACAAATCCCCAGAGGAAGAGGGCCAGAACACCAATGTTTGTGAAGCCTTCCATCATCGCGCGAGAAATCCCTGAGAGATAATCGGCCAGACGCCTAATTGGTAAGGCAGACCTCCATAAGGATGGGTAAGCGCCCTTTGGTCATGGGGGATAGTCAAGGCTATTATATATCAAGATGACCAAAGGGGTGCAACGATGGATAGTTTACGCCAATCGTCCATCGTCCACCGTTAGCGTAGAAGTGTTTCCACCGCTTGGCCTCCATATGTCCCCGTAGTTCTCATTCAGGGGGCGGCCGAAAGAGTTGGTCGAGCAAATCCAGGACAGCCTCGCGCACGTCCTCGCGGTTGGGCAAGGTGCCCATAAGCCCGTACATGGGCGCCACGCGTTCAGGCAGTGCATCCCCACCAGATCCGGCCAGGAGTTTGGGAGCCAGGCGCATGATGGCACCGGCCACCGGACGCGGGAGCACGCCCATTGCCTTTGAAGCAGCCGCCACGAGCCAACGTTCGGCAACACGGCGAGGTGTGCGGCGCCGCACAGTCTCCACCGATGCCTGCAAGTCCCTGATGAGGGAGTCGATGATGCGAGCGTGAGCGGGCATGACGGTGAAGTGAAGGCTGGGCGGGCGGTGCTGGCGATCGATGTGCCACCCGCGGAGGGCCATTTCATCGGCGATTTCGTACACTTCGTAGGGTTTGTCGCTCCCGACCGCGAACACCGTCATGGCCGGTTTGCCGTACACGAAAAGGCCCGGAATGGCTTCGATGGTCTGCTGGAGGCGTTGCGCGGTTTCCATGGTTTGTTGAGCAAGGCGCAGGTATCCCTCGCGTCCCAGGTAGTGCATGACGGCCCACGCCGCCGCAATGGGCGCGGCAGGCCGCGTGCCCGCCATCGCCGGCGACGCGTAGATGCCCCCCGGCCAATCGGTATAGGCGAAGAACTGGTAGCGTCGCAGGGCCCCGTTTCGGTAGAGGATGACGGAGACACCTTTCGCCGCGTAGCCGTACTTGTGCACATCGGCCGAGATGGACGTGACCCCGGGCACGCGGAAATCGAAGGGCGGGATGGGGTACCCCAGTTCCCTGAGAAAGGGGAGCATGAAACCGCCCACACAGGCATCCACATGAAAGAGGACGCCCCGCTCCCGGGCGAGGGCGGCCATTTCGGGGATGGGGTCGATGACGCCCTGGGGATAAGAAGGCGCGGAGCCGAC
>JALWHQ010000200.1 GCA_026983525.1 Anaerolineae bacterium
GGGTTGATGAGGCCGATGATGGCTTTCTCGAAACCCAGGTCGTCGGTCAGCGCGGCGAGCACCCGTTGCTGTACCGTTTCTACGTCGGGCGCGGCCTGGAGGGAGACGGTGAGATCGTGAATGATGGAGAGTTGCTGGTGTGCCGCCTGGAGTTCCTCATGGCGGCGAGCCAGGTCATCGCGCGCCTGGGCCAGGGCATTGTGGGCTTGGCGTAAGTGTTTGAGGAGCGCGGAAGGGTAAGCGACGAGCATGGGCAGCAGCCAGATCCCCGCCACCTCCATCATAAGGGTCTGAGAGACGAAAGCATCCTGAAGGGGAGAGGGATGAACGATGAGCGCTGCCAAGTAGAGGGGAGTAAAGGTGGCTGCACTGTAAACCGCGCCCCGATATTGAAAGAAGAACGCGGCAGCGAGGAGAGGACTGAGCGCGTACAGGTAATAGGGGCCAAACACGCCGCCGCTCAGCCAAATGAGCAGCGCGGAAAGAAGAATGTCCACGCCGAGAAGGGGCGGGTAGCGAAGGACGAGACGATTCAGCGGGCGGTGAAACAGGGTCACGAACGCGGTGTGGGTGGCCGCGACCAGAAAGGTGATGACAGGGGCCAAGTACCACGAGCGTGACGCGGGTTCCTGCCACAGTGCCCAAAATGGCACCAGCAGACTTGCCCAGCGATAGGCGACGAGATAGACGAAAAACCGCTGTTGATAATTGGGTTGCACCGACATATCCCGCGTTTGCGTGAGTGAAAGCGCCCTGTGTGGTCGAGCAGCAGAGGCGAACAGCCTCAGTGTGTCGTCCATTATAAGCGCCTTTCCCCCACAGCAGCAAACCCGCGCGGGGCCGACTTATACTTACAAGTGCCCCTTGGGCCTCATGCCTGGGGAGGCTCTCCCCTTCCTGGTCGAACACATTTCATGATTGGGGGGGAGGGCAAATTCCCCCCTGGGGGGGATGATCTCGCGCCCAGTTTGCCGTAGGATAACGGTTAGAGTGCAACGCGTGGTGCCAGCGCTCCTACCCCAAGAGGCCAAATGGGCATGAAAGGAGGTTTTCCCATGAGCGCGATCAGCGCAGACAAGGTGCTCGATTGCAGCGGATTGTTGTGCCCCCTCCCCGTTATCAAAACCACCAAGGCCATCAAGGAACTCCAGGTCGGCCAGGTGCTGAAGATGATTGCCACGGACCCTGGCGCGCCCGCGGACATGGAAGCCTGGGCCAAGCAGACGGGGAACGAACTCCTGGCCAGTGAGCAGGAGGATGGCAAGTTCGTGTTCTACATCCGACGGACAAAATAGGGGGAGGACGATGGACGATAGGCGATGGTAGAGCCTGACCGTCGTCCGTGGTCTATCGTCCCTGTTTACGAAAGGAGGATGCCATGGCCGAGGAACGGCGCAAGTTGGCGTTGATCGCGAGTAAAGGCACGTTGGACTGGGCGTATCCACCTTTTATTCTTGCCAGCACCGCTGCGGCCCTGGGCTGGGAGGTGCAAATTTTCTTCACGTTTTACGGTCTTCTTCTATTGAAACCCGATTATAAGCCCGCCGTCTCTCCCCTCGGCAACCCTGCGATGCCCATGAAGATGCCCTTCGGTCCCAACGGATTTCAGGAAATCAATTGGCCCATGCCCGTCCTCGTTCAGGCGCTTCCTGGTTTCCAGAGCATGGCCACGACGTTGATGAAGATGACCTTCAAGAACAAGAACGTGCCCAGCATCGAAGAACTGCGGGAGATGTGCATCGACCTGGGGGTGAAACTCATCGGCTGCCAGATGACCATGGATGTGTTCGGATTTAGCAAGGAAGACTTCATTCCCGAGGTCGAGGTGGGAGGCGCGGCAACCTTCCTGGAATTCGCGGCGACCGCGGATGTGAGTTTGTTTATTTAGGGGTATCGGGTATCGGGTATATGGATTTGATACCCGATACCCGATACCTGATACCTGATACACACTTCTGGAGGACAACCGTGGACTTTGAAGGCAAGAAAATCATCTACGTCCAGACCTATGGAGTTGACGATGACAAGCGGCGGTTGGCGACGCCCTTTTTCCTGGCGGCCGCGGCCGCGGCGATGGATATCGAGGCCGCGATTTACTTCACCATGAACGGCGCCACTCTTCTCAAGAAGGGAGTGGCCGATGAGTTGATCGTGCCAAAGGCGGGTGGCGGCGGCGCGCCCCTTTCCTATTTCATCAAGCAGGCCATGGATATGGGGGTGGAGTTGCTGGTGTGCCAGCCCTCGCTGGACCTGCACGGTCTGACTATGGACGATTTGATTGACGGTGTGCGCATGATCGGCGGGGCCGCGTTCAATTCCCTGGCTCTCGAGGCCGACGCGGTGATCAGTTTTTAGGCAGACGGTCGGGTAGTCGGTTAGCTTTGGGCAGGAATAAATTCCCGCCCTCAACAGGTGAATCCATTCGGCTGCTGGCTTGAGCCCTATTTGACTGCTCGACCATTTGACAACTTGACTACTCGACTATCCGACTACTTACCATGACGTCCTTTACCGTTGTTCGCAACTGTGTGCTCCCCCTGCACCTGTACTACAAAGTGGACGAGCACATTTGGGTGCGCGTCGAGGAGAATGGGGAGGTGACACTGGGGTACACGGATGTGGCCCAGACGACAGCAGGGGGCATGTTGCACGTCACTTTCCGCCCCGTGGGGAAGTTCTACGCGCGGGGGAAGGTGGTGGCCGTGGTCGAAAGTTCCAAGTGGTTGGGCGCGTTGCGCACCCCCATCGCGGGCATCCTGGTCGCCACGAACGAGGCAGTGCGCGAGGATGCGGGACTCATCAACCGCAGTCCATACGGGCGGGGATGGCTGGTGCGCATTCGGCCTGAGAATCTGGAACGGGATTTGAGCGACTTGGTGACAGGGGAAGATGCCATTCGGGCGTATGAGGCGTTGATGGAGGAGAAAAACCTGGACGATTGTGTGCACTGTGAGGGGTATGAAGTTCCGCAGGAAGTTTCGGGTTGAAAATTGAAGGTTGGCAACGGTGGAAATACGAGTCTTCACGCACCCTGTGTGTAAAACGTGCCCAATGGCCATACGCATGGCCCAGGAGGTGGCAGCCCGCTACGATGGCTTGGAAGTGCGGGTCGTCAGCCTGGGAAGCCCTAAAGGCCGTGAGGAGGCGAAGCGGGAAGGTGTACTTTCCGTGCCGACCATCATCATTGGCGACGTGCGGTTCATCGGTGTTCCTGAGTGGGAGGCGTTGGTAAAAGCGGTGGAGAAATGCGTGATGCGTGATGCGTGATACGTAATGCGTAATGCGTGATGCGTGATGAAATGGATTACGGATTACGCATTACGTATCACGTCTACAAGGAGGTTCCTATGGACTGGATCTCTGCGAAGCCGACGAAGTACGCGGATGTGCCTTACGAGGAGAAACTTCGCCTCTTCATGGAGGTGAAGAACGATCCGCGCTATGAGGATTTCCTCTACGGGTGCTATGAGTGCGGCATCTGCGTCTCCGCGTGCCCGTCTGCCCGTTTTTACGATTACAGCCCGCGCGTGATTGCCCAGACGATGGCGCGCGAGGATGTGGATCGCTTTTACGAGATCATGGTCGAGGACATCTGGAATTGCGCCCAGTGTTTCTCCTGCGTGCGCTGTCCTCGCCAGAACAACCCTGGCGGCCTCGTCACCCTGATTCGCGAGGTGGCGGTGAAGAATGGCCTGAAGGAAGCGCGCGACGTGCTCCAGGGGTACAGCCGAGTCATCTACAAGGTCATGCTCAAGGGCAACCAGGTCTCGCCCGACATGCTCCAGCCCGACTTCTTCCCCGACTGGGGCCCCTGGGTGCGGGAGTTCAGCGAGAACATGCACGTCTGGCGCAAGGCCATTCCCGTGGACACCCTGCGCGGGGTCACCGACGCGGCCTGGCGCACGGACGAAAAGACCCTGGTCGAACTCTACACCATCTGGTTTGAGACGGATAACGTGGACATCGTGCGTGAGGTGGATGAAGGTCTCTACGAACTTCTGTTGGACGTCATGGAAGAAGCACTCGAAGAATGGCAAGAGGAGGTGGCATAATGGCTTCTGCATTTGTACCTGTTCAGGAAATCCTGGAACGCAAAGCCCGCCCTGTGCTCCGCGACCCCAATGAAGCCCCCACGCACGATCTGCGCGAGGAGTTGTTCGAACTGGAGGCGAAAGGCGAACTCATCGTTCACCGTGTGCCCGAGCCCTATGTGGAAGTCACCACCAAGTTCGGGCGCAAGAAGAAGATTCCCATCGAACACACGTGGCACCATAAATCGTGCGGCCAGTGTGGTCACATTCCTGGCTATTCTGCCTCCATCTTTTGGTTGCATCGCCAGTTTGGTTTGGATTTCATTGACCCCACGGACCAGACCTCGTGCACGGGGTGGAATTACTACGCCTCGGCCACGTCCAACGCGGTGGCCCAGTTGGCCGTCATGTCCCGAAACTTTGCTGCCGCGTATGAGACGGGCTACTTCCCGTTGATTCACTGCGGCACCAGTTACGGCCACTACAAGGAAGCGCGCGAGCAACTCATCCACCACAAGGAGTTCCGCGACGAGGTGCGGCGCATTTTGGACAAACTGGGCAAGCCCCTGGTCGTGCCCGAGGAAATCGTTCACTACAGTGAGTGGGTGCACGTGATGCGCCACCGCATCGCGGAGCGCCAGGTCATCGACATGAGCCACATTACCGCGTGCGTCCACCCCGCGTGTCACTACTACAAAATCGTGGCCGAGGACGCCATCTATGACCCCGAAATCTATGGCGCGCAGCGCACGGCCACGGTAACAGGCTTGCTCGAAGCCCTGGGCATCAACGTGGCCGATTACTCCACCTGGTTCGATTGCTGCGGTTTCGGCTTCCGCCACGTGCTCGTCCAGCGCGATTTCACCCGATCCTTCGCGGTGCTGCGCAAGATCGAGGTGATGAAGAACGAGGTCGACCCCGACATGGTGGTGACCCACGACACGGGCTGTGTGACCACGCTGGACAAGAGTCAGTTCGCGGCCAAGGCCCACAACCGCAAGGTGGGTGTGCCCGTGCTGTCCGACGCTCAGGTGGCCGCGATGGCGATGGGCGCGCATCCCTTCCGCGTCCTGCAACTCCACTGGCACTCCACCGACTGGCGGCCGCTCATGGAGAAACTGGGGATTGACTGGAAGAAGCACTGGGAGGAATTCCAGGAAGATCTGGACGCCATCCGCCGCGGCGAAAAGCCTGGCATCACCTGGGAGGAGGCGGACAGGCCGATTGCTATTGCAGCATAATGCGTGATGCGTGATGCGTAATTTGTTACGCACGACGCATTCCGCACGATGCACTACGCACGACGTACTATGTACCACGCATCCAGGAGGGGACAATGGCAAGCGAGACCATACTCATCATTGGTGGTGGCCCTGCTGGTATGGAAGCCGCCCGCTCTGTCGGGGATCTGGGCTACAAAGCCATCCTGGTGGAAAAGCGGGACAGGTTGGGCGGACGGCCCGATGAAGAGCACTACGCCAAACTGACCCACCATTTTCGCGAAGCAGAGGATATGATTCGCGATCTGGTCGAGGCGGTCACGAACAATCCCAATGTGACCGTGATGACGAGCAGTGAGG
>JALWHQ010000201.1 GCA_026983525.1 Anaerolineae bacterium
CTACAAAACGCCACTGGCAAGGTCTTCGACCTGTTCAACGAAGCCAAGTCGCTGGCCATCAAGGAAAATCAGGACGTGTACCTCTCCGCCGGCACGGAAGCCGGCGGCAGCGTCTGCGTGGGTTACAAGGTCGGCGCCGCCTGCGCCTGCGAAGTGGCGGGGAGCTGTCAAAAGGTGGTATCCGACAGCGATTTTACCGGCATCCAATTCGAGCACTTCCGCGGCGACCTGGCCACCCCGGCCTTCACCCCCGAAGGTTGGGTCTTCAATTACTGGGTCATCAAGATCTACGCCTGGCGGGACGCCGCCCAGACCGACCTCCTCAAACAAAACCGCGTGCGTTCCTACAAGACCGGCCTGATCCTGTGGAACGACTGAGGCATGGGCGCATGACCATGACACGGCACCGCCAACACGGTTTCTCCCTCATCGAGATCATGATCGCCCTGACCTTGGGGATGATCCTCCTGGCGGGGGTGTTCAGCACGTTCTCCGCCGTGGTCTCGTCCAGCGCGCACACCCTCAAAGTGTCCCAGCTCAACCAGCAGATGCGGGCCACCATGGGCATCATCACCCAGGAGTTGCGCCGCATCGGCTACTGGGCCGACGCCCTCAACCAGGACCCCAGCACCAATCCCAATCCCTTCGGGTTCACCATCGGCGCCAGCTCGGGTGGGACGGACGGGTGCATCCTCTACAGCTACGACAGCAACGCCAACGGTGTCCTGGATCCCACCGAGCAGATCGGCTTCCGCTATCGCGTTTCCGGCTTCCGCAAAGACGTGCAGTGGTCCAAAGGGCTGACGACCGCGGTGACGGACTGCAACGCCAACTGGGGGGACGAAACCTATATCAACCTCACCAACTACAACGTCGTTCAGATCACCCAGCTCTCTTTCAAGGCCCCGCCGGCGGAATGCACGAACCTGAGCACTGTGCCGCGCAGCAACTGCAATCCCTGCGACACCACCTACCAGCCCTGGTCGGTGGGTGACACTCTGGTGAAGGTCCCGCGCATCGACGTGACCTTGAGCGGCCAACTCAAATCGGATCCCACCGTGGCCTCCACCCTCACCAGCACCGTGCGCGTACGCAACGCGGTCATCGAAGT
>JALWHQ010000202.1 GCA_026983525.1 Anaerolineae bacterium
CTCCCCACAAACCCCTGCACGCCGTGGGCCAGCCCCTCCCCCGTCCCGATGCGGTGGAGAAGGTGACGGGCAAGGCCCGCTACACCGATGACTACCACTTCCCGGGGATGCTCTACGGCGCCACCCTGCGCAGCCCTTACGCGTACGCGCGCATCAAGCGCATCGACGTGAGCGAAGCGCGCGCCCTCCCCGGCGTGCACGCCGTCCTCACCCACGAGGACGTGCCTGGGCGCAAGGTGCACGGCCTTATTTACAAGGACTGGCCCGTCCTCTGCTGGGATGTGGTGCGCTACGTGGGCGATGCGGTAGCCATCGTCGCCGCGGAAAGCCCCGAGATCGCGCAGCAGGCCCTTGACCTCATTGAGGTCGAATATGAACCCCTGGAACCTGTTACCACCCCCATCCAGGCCCTGCAACCGGACGCGCCCGTCCTTCACCCCGAGCATCCCACGGGTAACCTGCTCAAACACATCAAGGTGCGGCACGGGGACATCGAACAGGGCTTCGCGGAGGCGGACGTCATCGTCGAGCGCACGTACCACACCCCGCGCACCGAACACGCCTTTTTGGAACCCGAGTGCAGCATCGCGGTGCCCGCGGGCTACGACGACGACCACCCCAAACTCACCGTGTACGTGGGCTCGCAGATTCCCTATGCCGACCGCGAGCAGATTGCCGCCGCGCTCGGCCTGCCCGAAGACCAGGTGCGCGTGCGCGGCACCCTCATCGGCGGCGGCTTCGGCGGCAAGGAGGACATCGCCGGCCAGATCCACGCCGCGCTGCTGGCCCAGGCCACCGGCCGTCCCGTGAAGATTCTGTACTCCCGCAAGGAGAGCCTGCGCTTTCACCCCAAGCGCCACCCGACCCAGATTCGCGTGCGCATCGGCGCCAAGAGGGACGGCACCATCACCGCGGTGGAAGCCACCCTGTACGGGGACACGGGCGCGTACGCCTCCCTGGGCGACAAGGTGATGACCCGCGCCACCACCCACGCCACGGGCCCCTATATCGTGCCCCACGCCAAGATCGACTGCTTCGCCATGTACACGAACAACCCGCCCGCGGGCGCGTTCCGCGGCTTCGGCGTCACCCAGTCCGCGTTCGCGGTGGAGAGCACGATGGACATCCTGGCCGAGGAACTGGGCCTGGATCCCGTGGAACTGCGGCGCAAGAACGCGCTGCGCGTGGGCGCGACTACGGCCACAGGCCAGGTGCTGCGCGAGTCGGTGGGGCTGTTGCAGTGCCTGGACCTGGTGGAGCGCAAGGTGCGCGAGTTGACAGGGGGTGAAGATCCGTGGAAACCGCGACCCGTGCCGGGCGCGCCCCACAGAGTGCGCGCCTGGGGCATCGCCGCGGGGTTCAAGAACACAGGACTGGGCGGCGGCGCGCCCGACAAGGCCACCGCGGAGGTGGAAGCCTTCGAGGACGGCACCGTAGAAGTGCGCATCTCCTCCGCGGAGATGGGCCAGGGGCTGCCGGGCGTGCTCGCGGCCATCGCGGCCGAGGAACTGGGCCTGCCCGTCTCCCGCGTGCGCGTCCTCCTCTCCGACACCGACCTCACCCCCGACGGCGGCCCCACCACCGCCAGCCGCCAGACGTTCGTCAGCGGCAACGCCTGCCGCTACGCGTCGCGCCAACTGCGCGAGGTGCTGGCCCTGGCCGCGTCCGAGCGCCTGGACGCCAAACCCGACATGCTCGTGTTCGAGGAGGGGATGGTGCGGGCCAACGGTCGCAGCGCGGACTTTGCCCAGGCCGTGCGCTGGGCCAAGGAGGAAGGGCGGGACACGCGGCTCCAGTACGAGTATTGGGCGCCCGAGACCAAGCCCCTGGGCCAGGGCGGCGACATGCACGTGGCCTTCTCCTTTGCTGCCCAGGCCGCGGAGGTGGAGGTGGACACGGAAACGGGCGAGGTTAAGGTGCTGCGCGTCGTCTCCGCCCACGACGTGGGGCGCGCCATCAATCCCCTGGCGCTCCTGGGCCAGATAGAGGGTGGCATTGTCATGGGGCTGGGCAACGCGCTCACCGAGCACTTCATCGTCGAAGAAGGGTTGCCCTGGACACGACGCCTGGGCCAGTACAAGATGCCCGGTATCCAGCACATGCCCGAGATGATCTCTTTCCTGGTGGAAGATGAGGTGAGTGCGGGGCCATTCGGCGCCAAGGGCGTGGGCGAACTGCCCAGCATCCCCACCAGCCCGGCCATCACCAACGCCATCTACAACGCGGTGGGCGTGCGCATCCTCACCCTGCCCGTGGATCAGGACGCGCTCCTGCGGGCGTTGAAGGAAGGGCGCAAGGAACTCACCGAGGGTTGGGGGTGGAGCGGCTGGGAAGGAGGGTGATGAAGCAGCGCAAGCCCGTGGCCCTGGCCAACTGGAAGATGGCGATGACCATCGGCGAGACTCGCGCGTTCGTGCGGGTCTTCTGGCCGCGCGTGCAGGACGTTGCCGACCGTGTGGACATCATTCTCTGTCCGCCCTGCACGGCCATACACGCGCTTTCTCAGGCTGTAGCAGGACTGCCCTTGTGGGTGGGGGCGCACGACATTCACCCGGGGCCGGGGGAGGCGCACACGGGCGCGGTCTCCGCCGAGTTGGTCGCGGACGCGGGCGCGCGATGGGTCATGGTGGGCCACTGGGAGGTGCGGCGGCGGTATGGGGAGGACGACGAGTGGGTGCGCGCCAAGATCCAAAGTGCATTGGCAGCAGAATTGCGCCCCATTCTCCTGATTGGAGAAGAGGCCCAGATACGCGACCATGATCCCCAGATATTGCGTGGCCGCCTCCGTCGTGTGTTCGAGGGCATTCATGGCGACGATGTGGCTCGCATGGTCATTGTGTACGAGCCGGAATGGGCCATTGGGCGGAAAGAACCCGCGCCGTTGGACACGGTGGCCGCGGGATGTGCCACGATACGCGAGTTCATCTCGGAGACGTGGGGACAGAGATCTGCTGATGCCGTGCGCATCATCTACGGCGGCAGTGTTCGCCCTGAATTTGCCCCACGCCTTTTACACGTCCCGGACATCGATGGCTTGGGGGCGGGGCGTAAGGGGCGTGACCCGCAAGCCTTCGCGGACATCGTCCACCTGGTGGCGGAACATTTGGGATAAGAAGAAAGCATCCATCCCGCTTACAAAGCATGCCGCGCACACTTACTCGGCGAACTCGGGCCACCTCTCACGGAACCAGGCGTCCAACTTTTCCAGTTCCTGCAAGTTATCTCGCCCCAGATCGAACCCCCAACGGTTGGCCTCTTCTATGAGCACATCAAGCCGCCGTCTGTTGTGCACTTCCTGGCGGTAGTCCGCTATCTTCTCGGGATTTTCCCGCAGTTCGTCCAGATACCACTTCCACGAATTCAAGTAACTCTTGAACTCCCGCCGTAAGCGTTGTTCCACCTGGCGGCGATGGGTGCGCACGAAGTCTTCATAAGCGCGACGGGCCGCCTCGACGCGCGCCCGCTCTTCGGGTGTGAGCAAGTCGCCGTTTTCTTCCAGCAATTTCAGCCGTTCGACGAGGCCCCCCAGGGTCATTTTGGGCAACTTGTCTCCCCACGGTGTGTGCACAACCAATTGGCGGAAGAGTTCGTCGCGCGCGAAGTAATCCGGGAGTTCCTCGACCATCTTTTCCACGGTTAGCAGCGAAATTTCCAGGGAACGTTTGTCCTTTTGAAAGTTCATAAGCACCTCTTTTATCAATAGTTTGTTGCTATATTCCGATCCATCAATGAGGAATCAAAGTACCCCCGAGATTCCCATAGATTTTACCCCTTTTTCCTCTTACAGTGAAAGTGATGACAAGGATGGATTAGATTGCCCATGTTGAAAGAGATATCACAAAGCCAGCCAAAGAGATGTCTGAGGTTAGTGAGTGGGAGACAGCAATGGTCGTATCGGTTGCTCTTACATACTCCGACAGACATCGGACGAACGGCATGGTCGCCAACATCGACCAAAAAGGGGGGATGTCCGATGTGCCAACGAAAAGGGTGGGGGACTATACTGCTCATCATTGCAGTTATAGTCTTGTGGTTTGGGGGTAACACTTATGCTGACGGCTTGGTATCCGGCGAAACCATTTATCAACTTCCTGTAAGTTCTCAATATACTCGGTTAGTCATCAAGTATAGATACTTGCCAGTAGATGATGATGTGCTCTTGTTGGGTAGTAGTATCAGTCTTCGAGTAATCGACCGTATCGATGCTCTCAATGCTGTGGTTGCCTATGTTCCTACGGGGTATGTAGGTAGGGCTCTGTCTCTGTTGAGGAATTCTCCTGATGTTGTGTACGCAGAAGTCGACCACGTAGTGCAAGCAGCCTTCACTCCGAACGACCCTGACTTTAATCTTCATCAGTACGCTCCTCAGATTGTTCAGGCAGACAAGGCGTGGGATGTGACTCGAGGTTCCCCGGAAATCGTTGTTGCTGTCATAGATACCGGTGTGGATTACATGCATCCGGACCTCAACGGCAAGGTAATTCTGGGATATGACTTCGTGAACGATGACCCCGATCCCATGGATGATAACGGTCATGGGACACATGTAGCGGGGATTATAGGGGCAGTCACGAATAACGGAGTGGGGGTTGCCGGTATCGGGTACAACACGCGTGTCATGGCTGTGAAGGTGCTCAGTGCTACTGGAGGAGGTTTCTACAGCACGGTTGCGCGCGGTATTACCTACGCGGTCGATAACGGAGCGCGGGTTATTAACCTTAGCCTGCGGGGTACAGTGGATTCTTCCATTTTGCAGGACGCGGTGAACTATGCCTGGAGTAAAGGTGTCTTAGTGGTGGCCGCTGCTGGCAATGATGGGAGCAATGCGCCTGTATACCCGGCAGTTTATCCACATGTGCTCGCCGTCGCGGCCACAGACTGGAACGATAACTACTGGAGTCTTTCCAACTATGGGGATTTCGTTGACGTGTCTGCCCCGGGCGTAGGCATTTACAGTACGGATTGGAGCGGGGGAGCCGGTCCATACGCCTCCCGCAGCGGCACATCTATGGCTGCACCGCATGTGGCGGGGGTGGCCGCACTGGCTCTGGCCGTTAATTCAGATCTGACAAACGCGGAACTTGAGGCACTACTAATGGATAGTGTGGATGATTTAGGGGATGCGGGTTGGGATCCTTATTATGGGACCGGGCGTGTCAACGCATACAAGGCTGTACTTGCGGCTCAGAAGCGGGATGTTGTTCCTGCATCTGTGAGTGGTCGTGTGTGGGTGGATAGGAATGGGAATGGGATACGTGAGATGGATGAAAATGGTAAACCAGGGGTCATCGTCGAACTTCATCGTCAGGATGATTCCCTTGCTGTTAGTACCACTACAGATACAGGAGGATTTTACACGTTTAACAATGTGGAGCCGGGCATCTACCACGTGCGGATAGTTTCTCCGGCTGGGTATGTATTCACCCTCGCCCATCAAGGTGTGGATGAGACGCGTGACAGTGATGTGGCTCGAACCACCGGTGCAACTGGCCCCTTTACCCTCGAGGCGGGTGATACCCTGGATAACCTGGATACAGGTCTCATTCCCACCGGTCAAATTAGTGGGCTTATTTGGATCGATCCGAATGC
>JALWHQ010000203.1 GCA_026983525.1 Anaerolineae bacterium
CCAGGTGAACAGGTTCGAAAGGGCGACAAAGTGGCGAGCGTACCCTTCCCCGCCCGGAACGGCCCCAATGCCCACCCAGCCCATCTCGCCCAGGACGGGCACCACATAGAACGCGGCCAGCAACCCTCCCACGCCCATCGCGCGGCCCACGGTGAGCAAAGGGCGCACGCGACGAAGGAGTATCACCGCCAACGCGATCACCGGCATCCACATGAGGCTTGTCAGGTTGTGGGTGAGCAGCAGTCCCGCCCACGCGCCGGTAGCCAGGGCCAGATCGATCGGGGAGGGATGGGTGGATCGCACGAGGCGCCAGGTGGCGGCCGCGGTGACGGGCAGCCACAGGAAGGCGGCAAACTCCGGCAGCGCGCCGCGCACGAAGAGGTCATACAAACGGTAGGGATAGACGAGAAAGAGCACGGCCCCAACGAAGGCCGGGCCTACCCGCGTCCACTGCCGCAGCAGCGCGTAGGCGGCAATCCCCGAAAGGGCAAAGAAGAGTGCCAGCGCGACGCGCGTCGCGGTCAGGACATCGAGGCCCAGCACGTGGAGCAAGGCGGGTGGGTAGTAGAAAGCGGGGGCGTAGAAGTTCAGCACGGGATACCCATAACCGAAACTGAAGTCGGGGAACCAGCGAGGGTAAAGCACGCCCCAACGCAGCGCCTCGGCCAGGGCGCGCACCCGTTGTAGGTGAAACAGGCCGTCGGGCGTGTCGGGCCAGGGGGAGGTCAGCGCGTACAGTCCGATGCCGGCGGCCAATGCCAGCCCCAGGACTACCCCCACGTCTATCAGCCGCCTTAACCAGTGACAATGTCGCCCGTTCAACCGCTCCCTCGTCTGAAGCATTTATTGGCGCGTCCGGGCATCATGTAGGGACCCATTGCCGCCAATCATCGGGGAGGATGCCTCGCGCTCGCGCGGCGGCCTGCGACTCCCCACAATGACAGTGGGGAGTACGGGAAAGATCCTCCACAATGTGGGGAAGCACATCCAACACCTTGCGCAGAACCTCGCGCACTTCACCCTGGGGTGCGGGCTGGGGCCGGTCCGCGGCCACCTCGGTCACCGTAGCCAGCACCCCGTAGCAGAGTTCCAGTTCCTTGGCGAACACCACTTCTGGAATGACGTTCATGCCCAGGACGTGCGCGCCCCACAGGCGATACATGCGCGCTTCGGCCGGCGTCTCGCGCCGGGGCCCATCCACCCCCAGGTAAACGCCCTCCCGAGGCTCCACACCGACCCGGGCCAGGTGATCCTTCACGATGCCGTGCGTTTCCGGGCAAAAGGGCGGGACCTGGGAGAGATACCCCGCGCCCCGGTCGGTGAACAGCGTCGTGGGCAGGCGTTTCGTCCAGTCGATGTAATCCGTGGGCACAACCATGTCCCCCCGCTGCAAATGCTCGTCCAGACCCACCACCCGCTCCCAAATGAGCACCCGCTGCACGCCCAGGGACTTGGCCGCCCACATGGTGCCGCGCGGGTCAAGCCGTGTGGGATGCCCGGAGTAGGGGAGTACATACACCCCCACGCCGTCGCGCTCGCGCAGGGCAATGGGGCCCACAGTCCCCCACGGCGTCACCACCTCGCTCTCCTGGACAACGTCGCCCAGGCAGTCCATCGATCGGGGCGGCAACAGAACGGCCGGCAGGAAAAGCACACGGGGTGGGTTCATGGTCAACCTCCGGGGGTGAAGGTGGCCGCGCGCGCTCGCGCCTGTTCAAGCAGCACCCGAATGCCGGTGTTTTGCACGGCCACGATGTCGTCCCGATACTTCAGCAGCACGCCCAGCGTTTGCCGCACCACCTCTTCATTGAGATGGTGCTCGTTCAGGGCCACGAGCGCGGCCATCCAGTCCAGGGTTTCGGCAATGCCCGGATATTTGAAAAGATCCTGCTCGCGCAGTTCCTGCACGAACGCGACCACCTCACGGGCCAACGCTTCCTCGGCCTGGGGCACGCGCGTGAGCACGATGCGGTACTCCTTCTCAAAGGAGGGATAATCGATCCAGTGATAAATGCACCGCCGCTTGAGCGCGTCGTGTATCTCGCGCGTGCGGTTCGAGGTAATGACCACGATGGGGGGTTCCTTGGCGCGAATCGTGCCGATTTCCGGGATCGTGATCTGGAAGTCGGACAGCACCTCGAGGAGGAAAGCCTCGAACTCCTCGTCCGCGCGATCGAGTTCATCGATGAGCAGCACAGGGGGAACATCCCCCTCGTAATCTATAGCTTGAAGGAGGGGGCGCTTGAGCAGGAAATCAGGGCTGAAGAGTTCGCGCAGGGCGTCCCGTTCGTTGACGTGCCCTGCAGCCTCCATAAGCCGGATCTGGAGCATCTGGCGGGTGTAGTTCCACTCGTAGACTGCGGTATTCACGTCCAGGCCTTCGTAACACTGCAATCGGATGAGGTCGCGCTGCAACATGCGCGCCAGCACTTTCGCCACCTCCGTCTTGCCCACACCGGCCTCCCCCTCCAGGAAGAGGGACTTCTGCAATTTGAGAGCCAGGAAGACGGCCGTAGCCAGGCTACGCTCGGCAATGTAATCGTGTTCGGCCATCCACTGCTGGACGTCCTCGATGGTTTGCGGTAAGGTTCTCTTTGCCATACGACGTTACCCACTCCCGGACACCACAACGTCGCGCCCGG
Source organism: Anaerolineae bacterium (assembly GCA_026983525.1). Taxonomy (GTDB): domain Bacteria; phylum Chloroflexota; class Anaerolineae; order JAADDB01; family JAADDB01; genus S141-23. The sequence continues at coordinate 2,643 of JALWHQ010000203.1, forward strand.
CCCAGAATGTGTTCGGATTGCACCCCGATATTTTACCACCGTCCCCGTCCCCACCTAAGTACGAGCACGCACGGGGCTAAAGAGATACTGTTGGTAAACCCACTGTGCCCTGGCCCTCACCTTCCCCCCATCGGTTGGGGAAAGACCACGTCATCTCTCGCAAAGGCGCCAAGCCGCTAAGTGCCAGGACAAAAATGAGGTTACATGGGCAACCAGCCGACGATAGACCATGGACGATGGACGATAGCCTTCAACGGTCATCCATCGTCCATCGTCTATCGTCCATCGTCTGTCATCCGTACATCCGATGGTCAATGATTTTTGCCCACTTACTTAATTCCACAGGGAACATAAGCGCCTTAAGGCAACACAACGAACTTCTAATCTCCACCCACAGCAGGCCGAGTTTGGCAACAATTCCTCATCTGAGACAAAATGGGGGCAAACCATGGAGGCGGGTGTTCGTCATGCACAACGGCAGGTACAACAAATACGTGGGGGCACGCCTGGGGTGGCAGGTACTGAACACCCGATACCTCTACCTGAGTCCCTGGCACAAATTGCGCCAGGATCGTGTGCGCCTGCCCGGTGGTGAGGAAATCACCTACACGTACCAGGAGCACGCGGGCTTTGTGAGCATTGTCCCCGTCACCCCTATGGGCGAGGTGGTGCTCATCCGCACCTATCGGTACACCGTGGATAATTGGGTGTGGGAGGTACCCGCGGGCGGCCTGGGCAATCGCCCCGGCCAGTCCCTCTGGCAAGTGGCCCAGGAGGAATTGGCCGAAGAGGTGGGAGGCGTTGCCGAGCACTGGGAGTACAAAGGATGGTTCTACATCGCCAACGGCACCGCGGACATTGTGGGCCATCTCTTCCTGGCCACCGGCGTTCGTCTTACCCTTCCTACCCAGCATGAGAACACCGAGGTGATTCAAATCCACCGCGTCCCTATAGAGACCGCCCTACGCATGGCCCGCGATGGGCGCATGCGCGACGGCGAGAGTGCCCTCGCCCTTCTGCGCCTGGAACCTGAACTGCTTGCCCTTGTGAAATCGCCCCTCGCGCGGAGGTCCTCCCCGTGAGTGTCCACGTCCGTGTGCCGGCAACGACCGCCAACCTGGGGCCGGGCTTCGACGTGCTGGGCATGGCCCTGGGCCTGTGGAACGAGATCCGTGTCGCGCCCTCCCCCCGCCTCGATATCGTGATCACGGGCGAGGGAGAGGGGATACTGCCTCGCGATGAGGGGAACCTGGTGTACCGGGCCATGCAACGGTTGGCCGCGCACGTGAGCCGGCCCCTTCCCCCCGTTCACTTGGAGATGACGAACCGGATTCCGTTGCAGGCCGGGCTGGGGTCGAGTTCGGCAGCGATTGTGGGGGGCTTGCGCGCGGCCGTGGCTCTGCTCGATGTGGAGGTTGACCGGGGGAATCTCTTACGCCTGGCCGTGGAAATGGAGGGGCACCCCGACAACGTGGCTCCCGCGCTCTATGGCGGACTGGTGGCCGTCACTGTGGACGAGGCCGGGCCCATCGTGGCCTCATTCTCTGTGCCGGAGAACATGCGCGTGGCCGTCGTCCTGCCCGACGTGCGCGTGTCCACCGAGGAGGCGCGCCGTCTGTTGCCGACCTCCGTCCCCCACGCGGATGCCGTATTTAACGTGGGGCGAGCGGTGTTGACGGTACACGCCCTCACCCAGGGGGACTTTCCCCTGCTCGCGCGCGTGATGCGTGACCGCCTGCACGAGCCCTTCCGCAAGCGACTCATTCCCGGGTTCGACGACGTGGTTGCGGCGGGGAAAGCGGCCGGCGCGGCCGCGGTGGTCATCAGTGGTTCGGGACCGGCGCTGGCCGCATTCGCCAGAGAGGGACACGAAACCATTGCCCAGGCCATGGTCGATGCATTCGCCCGGGCAGGACTTGCGGCCCGGTGGTGGGTGCTGGATGTCGCGCTGTTCTGAAACACCCAACCTTTTTGGGGAATTTCCCAATCTCCCTTGAAATGCGTGTGACAAGCGAAAAGGACAAGGATGCCATGACCGAAACCTGGCCCGTACTTCGTTATGAAGATGGCGTCCCCATCTATGCCTGTGCCAACCATCCGGATCGGGAAACGACCCTCCGATGCAATCGCTGCGGCAAGCCGATTTGCACGGATTGCGCCGTGCTTACGGACGTGGGTTACCGCTGTAAGGAATGCGTGTATGAGTTGGAAAACCGCTTCTACCACGCCCAGCCGCGCCACGTCGTCGTCTCCCTCGTCGCCGCGGCGGGGCTGGGGTTCATCGGCGGCATCCTGGCGATGCCCATCGCCCACTTCATAGGCTTTTGGTCGATCCTGGTGGCCTTTCCCGTCGCCGGCGCGCTGGCCGAGGGCATATGGCGCGCGGGCGCGCGCCATCGCGCCCGTCGCCTGAACCTCTACGCCGCGCTGGTCGTGGCATTCACCGGCCTTATGGGCATCCTCGTGGGCTTGCTCTTCTTCCCGCGCGGATTGCTTTTCGGGCTCATCCTCCTGGGCATCACGGTGACGACCGTCTACGGGCGGCTGCGGTAGTTCCTTGAGACTAAGTATGAGGACAAAAGCAAGCTTTCATGGGCAATAAGTCGACGATGGACGATGGTCCTCTATCGTCTATGCTCTATCGTCCATCGTCTGTCGTCCTTACATCCGTTGGTGAATAACTTTTGTCCACTTACTTCGTTATCCCTCGCTCGGCTGGGTTCCCTGACGAAATCGCGGATCTTGCACCCGCACCGCGTAGACCACCCACGACAGCAGGGCCGCCCCTCCGGAAATGGCAAACACCGTCGGATACCCCCAAAGGCTGGCAATCCAGGCGCCCACTATCGGAACCAGCACGGCCACCATGCCCGTCAGCGTGCTGGCGATTCCAAAGTAAATGGCCAACTCCTCGGGCGGCGCAAACT
>JALWHQ010000204.1 GCA_026983525.1 Anaerolineae bacterium
GCGTGGGGAGGGCGCAGATCTGGTCGAAGGTGTAGAGGGGCGGGAAGGTGCCCTGGCCTGGCTCGCCCGATCCCCAGGCCCAGCCTTCCACGTCGCCGTTTTTCACCTGGTAACTGCTCGCGCCCACCTGCGAGTACACCCATTCGCCCCCTTGCAGGTGGTAGTACGCCCAATAGGCGCAGTCCGCGCCCTGGCACTGGCAGAAACAGGGTTGCAGGGGGTAGTCGCACCCTTGGCCGTCGATTTTGCACACGGCCTCGCCGTGGGCTGTGTCGAAAGCGGTAATCAGGGGCACGCCCGCGCGGCGCAGCATTTCGATGCCCGAGATGGAGGGCTCACTAAAGGTGACGCAGTAGGTCTCCACGCGGCCGTCGTCATAGCGGATGACGAGGCCCGCGCGGTTGGGGGTCTCTTGGGCAAAGGTGAGGGTGTAGAGGAGGAGGGGGATGAGGAGGAAGGAAGCGTAATGCGTAATGCGTGATGCGTGATGCGTCGTGCGTCGTGCGTATTGCGTCGAATGACGTACGAGGCCCAATGCACGACGCACGACGTACGACGCGCGACGCAATACGCACGACCCGATATGCACGACGCTCGAAAGCCCATTCTCGATCACGCGGACTCCTCTGCTTTGCGCCGTCGGCTCACGTAGCCCGCCAGCGCGGCCAAGCCGCCACCCAGCAAGGCCATGGTCGCGGGCTCGGGAATTTCAGCAGGCGGAGGCGCGGCAATTTGCTCGAAGGTGTAGAAGGGCGGTTGCACCGTCGGGTTATAGTTGGCGTCGAACCCGCTCCAGGCAAAGCCCACCACTTCCTTGTCCTGTGGGGTGTATCCCCCAATGCCCACGGGCGAGGGCTTCCACTGATTCCCCTCTTGCAGGTAGAAGGCCCAGAACATGTCGGGGTTGCAGAAGCAGTTGTCCGCAGGACACCCTGTGCTCTCGATGGCGCAGAGCGCGGGTCCCCAGGAGGTTTCGGAGATGGTCACCGAGACGGACGCGTTCTTCAGCACGTCGGCCACCGTAGCATCCTGCGCGACGGTGACGACTTCTGTGTGCACAGTCCCATCGGGAAATTGAACCACCAACCCGACCTGCTTGCTG
>JALWHQ010000205.1 GCA_026983525.1 Anaerolineae bacterium
ATACGTGTACAGGATCACGGAAGCAAGCCTGGCGCGCGCCCGAACCCAGGGGCTCTCGCGGCGACAGATTCTCGAGTTCCTGCGCAAAGCCGGTGGAGGCAAAGTGCCCGTCACCCTTTGGCGAACTTTGCAGCGATAGGAGGGACAAGGATGGCCACATTTCTCGCGCTTTCCCCAGCCGTATTTTGGATGATTCTTGCCCACCTGGGGCGGAGATACGGCTGGGCACGCACGCTTGTGCTTCTCTTCTTTGCCGTACTTAACCTGATGCTCCTTCTGGACGGCATCGTGTTCCTTTCCGCCCCCAAAGCACGCTTTACCATCGGGATCCAGGACATGACGTTCACGTCTGAAAACCTTGACCTGCGCTTCATCGGCACCGTAGCGTTGGTGGTTGGCGCGGCCTCACTATTGCTAATGATTCCCCTTGTGCAACGCTTGCTGGCCGTGTTCCTGCGCATCCAGCCGGGAGACCCTGTGCACACCTTAGCCCTTGTGTATGCCTGCTACCTGGTGGGGGTGGCCACTGCACAGACGCCGCTCCTGGAAATGTTGCTGCAATCTGAAGAACAGGTGGCGCTGCCGGCGTCAGAACTGGTCGGGCAGGCGGCTGCCATGACGTTGCTGGCGTTTGTCGGCTTGGGCATTGGCAGGTCGGTGGGGGAAACGGTCCGACGTTTGAAACTCGCCTGGCCGGGCTGGCGGGAGTTACGGGCGGCCATCGTTACCGCGTTCTTGTTGATCGCGGTTCAGGCAGGGCTGGGCGCGCTGTGGATGACCTTCGCCCCGGAACAGGCGCAACAGGTGGACAAAATTTCAAAATTGCTCCTTGGTGAGTTCTTCAATCCCCTGGGCGCGATCCTCATCGGCCTGAGCGCGGGCATCGGCGAGGAACTGGTATTCCGTGGGGCGCTACAGCCTCGCTTTGGCCTGATCATCACCAGCCTGCTCTTCGCGCTGGTCCATTCCCAATACCTGTTCTCCTTCGCCCTGGTCATCGTCTTCATCCTGGGACTGGGCATGGGTATCGTGCGAAACAGGGTGAACACGACTGCAGCCATCCTGACCCACGCTCTTTACAACGCCACCCTGGTGATCCTGGCTACGTACGGGGTTCAGTAAGGATGGGAGGATGCATGCGGGCAGGATTTCCTCGCCTCTTCCCGGAATGTGATAGAATGCGAAGGTTACGCAAGGCACGAGAGATTCGGAAGGACCAGGCGGGGATGCACGCGAGGGAAGGGTGAACCCCAATGCCGGATGTAGGCATTGTTATCGTTACCTATAACACACGCGACCTGCTGCAACGGTGTCTGGAGACGGTATACGCCAGTGTTGGCCCTGTCTCCTATCACGTCACGGTGGTGGACAATGCCTCCCGCGATGGCACGGTGGAGATGGTGCGGGCGCGGTTTCCCCAGGCGCGCGTGATTGCCAGTCCCATCAACGGGGGATATCCGTACGGCAACAACCTCGGGCTAATCGCTTACGGGTTCCGTCCGGTGGGGGATGAAACGCACATCTTAGCCGCGCCGCCCGCCATTCCTGTATGGGAAGGAGGAGAGCAATACACGTACGCCGACCTCATTGCCGAACCGACCACGCCTCCCCGCTATGCCTTGCTCCTGAACCCGGACACGGAACTCCCCCCCACCGCGCTTGCGGACATGGTCGCCTTTCTGGATGCCCGTCCCCAGGCGGGCGTTGCCGGCCCCAAACTCGTCCGCCCTGACGGTTCCCTGGACTTGGCCTGCCGGCGCTCCTTCCCCACCCCCGAGGTCTCCTTCTACCGAATGCTGAACCTGCACAAACTCTTCCCCAAAAGCCGACGTTTCGGCCGTTATAACATGACGTTCGTCTCACCCGACGAGACCATCGAAGTGGACAGCGTGGTCGGGGCTTTCATGATGGTGCGGCGGGAGGCCATTGAGCAGGCGGGACTGCTGGATGAGCAATTCTTCATGTACGGGGAGGATCTCGACTGGGCGTATCGGATCAAGCAACGGGGGTGGCAGGTGTGGTACAATGCGGCCGTGGAAGTGCTGCACGTGAAGGAGGCGTCCTCGCGTCGAAGTCGGCGCGCGCGCCTGGAATTCTACCGGGCGATGGTTATCTTTTACCGCAAGCACTACGCGGCGAGCACACCTAAGCCCCTTCATTGGCTGATTATGGCGGGTATTCTGGGAAAGGGAGCGATCGACGTCGGTTGGCGATGGGTGAAACTGGCCTGGACGAGCAGGGGAACGCGATGAAGCGGGTGCACATTTTCTTTGTCGTCCTGCAAATTGTGCTGGATGCTATGCTGGCGGGCCTGGCGTTCTATCTGGCCTTTCGCCTCCGCTTACTCACTCCCCATCCCGGCATGGCCGAAACTTTCGTCCCCTTTGCACCGATGATGGTCGTCTATGTGGCCATTCTCCTGCTCACGATGGCCATGAATCGCATGTACCGCCACAAGCGCGTGGCCCAACCCCTGGATGAACTGTACGTCGTCCTTGCCAGCGTCACCCTATCCCTGCTCCTTGCCGTCGCCATTATGTCCCTCATCTACAAGGAACAATTTAACTACCAGCGCAAGATGCTGGCCTACGCCTGGGGGCTCTCCGTACTTATGCTCACGGCTGGCCGGGTTGTGGTTGGGTCCGTGCAGAAGGCAACCCAGGCTCGCGGTATCGGGGCCGACCGAGTGCTCATCGTGGGCACGGGCGAGGTCGGCCGCATGATCCTGCAGAAAATCATCCAGCAGCCGGAACTGGGCTATCGGGTGGTGGGGTTCATCGGCACGAACGGGAACCCGCGCACGGTGATGGGCATGCCTGTCCTGGGGCGCCCTGCGGATATCCCGCGGGTGGTGGATGAGCAGAAAGTGGACGAGGTCATCATCGCCTTGCCCGAGGCCAGCCACCAGGAGATCGTCAACCTGGTGGCCCTGTGCGAGCGGGAAAAGGTGGGCATCAAGGTGTTCCCCGACGTGTTCCAAATCATGGCCTCGGAGATCTCCATTGGCGACCTGGGTGGGCTGCCTTTGCTTACCGTGAGGGACGTGGCCATGCGCGGCTGGCGGCTGGCAGCCAAGCGTCTGATGGACATTGTGGGCGCGACCGTCGGCCTAATTTTGCTTTCCCCTTTGATGATCCTTACGGCCATCGCCATCAAACTCGAATCGCCCGGCCCGGTGTTCTACGTGCAAGAGCGCATGGGGCTGGACGCGCGACCGTTCAAGATGCTGAAGTTCCGCTCCATGTATGTGGACGCGGAGAAGGATGGCCCGGGGTGGACGCGACCGGGAGATCCCCGGGTGACGCGCGTGGGGCGCATTATTCGCAAGTACTCCATCGACGAACTGCCGCAACTAATCAATGTGCTCATGGGGGACATGAGCCTGGTGGGGCCACGGCCCGAGCGCCCGGTGTACGTGGAACAGTTTCGCCAAAGCATTCCCCGCTACATGGAACGCCATCGCGAGAAAGCGGGGCTCACGGGGTGGGCCCAGATTCATGGCTTACGTGGGGATACGTCCATCGCCGAGCGCACCAAGTACGATCTCTGGTACATCGAGAACTGGTCCCTGTGGCTGGACATCAAAATCATCATCCGCACGATTTTCCGTATTTTCCGGGATAGGAACGCGTATTAAGTACGAGGAGAACGTTCGGATCCGTATAGATGCACGGCGGCTTGTAGAGAAAAAGAGAGAACTTCATCACGTTCTCGGCGCCTTTGGCGCCGAGAACGTGATGAAGTTCAACTTTTCTCCTTCGCGGCCGCCGTACAATAGGTTTACCAACGGTATCCTGAAGACCCCGTGCTACGCGGCCTAAATGGAGACCCCTTCCAGGGGGCTTTGCCCTCACGTAGCCTGGAGGTTCAGCTCTGAGCGGGTTCGAGTGCCGATCTACTACCGTCCAGCCTCTGTGATGCTTACGACCAATGGTGAATGGCTTTTATCCGCATCGCTAATCGCACACACGGCTTATTGATTTTCCTCACCTTCAATTCGTTCCAAGAGTCTCTCCAACGAGGGGCGCAGGGCGGGCATCTCTTGAATAGCGGTCCTCCAAACAATTTCCGTATCAATCTCAAAGTAGCCGTGCACCAATACATTTCGCATGCCAACGATTTTATGCCAAGGGATTTCTGGGGCCAATGCTCGTACACTTTCGGGTAAACCTTTGGCTGCTTCCCCGAGGATTTGCAAATTCAACACAAACCAGCCTTGCAGGAGTTCATCTTTCTCGAACTCGTCATGTCCGCGATCGAGATAGCGCTCAATGGCAGATATGGCATCCAGCATGTCGCGTACCCGCTCGATGGGATCTCTCACAGAGGGATAGCCTCCTCAAGCACACGTTTGCGTATACGCTTTTTCAAGCCTTTGGCCGTTACTACGTCGACGGAGCACCCCAACGCATGTTCAAGTTCATATTGAAGCCCTCCCAAATCCAGGAGAGTTCGCCCTGGTTCTAACTCGACAAGTACGTCTATATCGCTCTTGTGATCGGCCTCGCCACGTGCTACTGATCCAAAGATGCGCACGTTGTACGCGCCGTACTTAGCGCATATACGCACGATCTCATCCCGCTTTTCCTGGATAAGTTTTTCGACATCCATGGTTCCGACTCGGCTGCTCGATAACCTTCACCCTTGACGAGACATGCGCTTCCTCTATCAAATATACGGGCCAATGCCTGACAAGACAAATCTGTAACCGAGGGGCCAGTGGGACACAAATGCTAAGCAGTAAATGTAACGACAAAACTTGTCAACCTTCCCATTCCCACAAGGACACGGTTTCCACGTGGTACGTTTGCGGGAACATGTCCACCGGCTGGACGACGCGCAGGTGGTAGCCAAGCGCGGTAAGGTAGGTGGCGTCGCGGGCGAAGGTGGCGGGGTCACAGGAGACGTAGGCCAGGCGACGGACGCGCAGGCGGCGCAGGTGCTCGCAGACGGCTTTGCCCGCGCCCGTGCGCGGGGGATCCATCACGGCCAGGTCCGCGGGCTCCCACAACGCCTCTAACACCTCCTCCACCGGCCCCTCGTGCAGGGCCACGTTCTCCAGCCCCAGTTCCTGGGCGTTATACGCCGCGTCCTCCATCGCGCTCTCGCTGGCGTCGATGCCCACGACCAGCCCCACCTCCTCGGCCAGGGAGAAGCCGAAGAGTCCCACGCCGCAGTAGAGGTCGAGCAGGGTTTCGTGCCCCTTGGGGGCCAGGAACTCGCGCACCAGGCGCACCAGCGCCTCCGCGCCCGCGGTGTTCACCTGGAAGAAACTGTCCGAGGAGACGCGAAAGCGCTTCCCCTCCACCTCCTCGTGGATGAAGGGCAGCCCCACGAGGGGAAAGGGCGCTTTGCCCTTGCGGTGCAGTACGATGGAGATGGGAATGTCCACCTCCAGTTCGGGCATCTCCTCCTCGTCCGTCTCAAAGATGACCATGCGCTCGCCCGTGTTGACGCCACAGCGCAGAATGACGCGGCGCAGGCCTTCCCACGCCAGTTCCAGGGAGGCGTAAACGTCGACCAGGGAGGGATGCAGCAAAAGGCAGGCGTCCACAGGGATGACCTCGCGACTGTCGGCTTTGAGGAGGCCCAGGCGGCCGTCGGGTGCGACGGTGAACTGCATGTGGTTGCGATAGCCGAAGGGCTCGCCCACCGCGAGGGTGGGGCGCACGGGCGGGTCGGCTATCTTGCCGATGCGCTGGAGTTGGTCGATGACGACCTCTTGCTTGAGGGCGAGTTGGCGCTCGTACGCGATGTGCTGCCACTGGCAACCGCCGCAGCGGTCAGGGCCAAAGTAGGGGCAAGGGGGATCGACGCGGTCGGGGCTGGGCTCGAGGACTTCTATGAGGGCGGCCCGCGCCCAGGACTTCTTCTCCGTCACGATGCGGGCGCGCACCGTCTCCCCAGGGAGGGTGTAGGGCACGAAAATGACCTTGCCCTCGTGCCGCCCCAGGGCCTCACCGCCGTGCGCGATGCTCTTTAGATGCAATACAAGTTCTTGGGATGAGGAAGACATAAGTGCTCCCATTAATACCCAATACCTGATATCAGGTACCTGGTATCCGATATCAGGTATCAGACACCGGGTATTCGGTACTGACCTACCGTGTCCGCAACTCAAAGAACTCCCACGTCAACCGCGAGATGTCCATGAACGTGTGGTTCGACGTTTCCCACACCAACCACTCGTTGGGTGTGGAAAGGAAGACGCTGATGACGTAGACGCCTTCGGGACCCCAGACCGCGGCGACGTCGCCGTGGGTGTCGGGCGCGTAGCCGTGCTTGTGGACGTAACGCGTCCCTTTGGGCATCCCGCCAGGAATGAGCGCGTCCGTAACGGGGTTCTTGCCCAAAATGCCCAGCAGGTCCTGGCACTCCTCGGGCGTGAACCGGTCGGGATACGCGGCCAGGAGCGCGCCTTTGCCCTGAGCGCATTCTACCACCATCTGCATGACCAGGGCGATTTCCTTGGGCGTGGTTTGGACGAGAGGGTCGGGATACGTGTTGTACTTGGGATTCTGGTTGGCGGGGGTGCGCACCACTTCAGGTGGGGCTTTGCGCCAATCGTAAGGGGCGATGATGAAACTATTCTGTAGTCCCAGGGAGCGCAGCAAACGTGTGACCCGCCGCGCGCCCGCGAGCGGGTCCCCTTTCCCCAGGAATTTGAGCAGGCGGTTGGCCGTGTAGTTGCCCGCGCCCGTGGTGCTCGTCACCGTCTCCGTCATCCACGCCCGTAACTCGCCCGAGGGTAGGGTGTCCAGGTCGCCGTACACCGCCAGCATAATAGGGATCTTCATCGTGCTCATGCCCGAGTAGGCCACGTCCGAAGCGTCGATGTCCACCTCTTCACCCGTGCTCAAGGAACGGACGAAGACGGAGGAGATGCCGGGAAATTCGTCGGTGCGCAGGCGGAGCGCGTTCTCCAGTTCCTTGAAGGACGGCTTGGGGATGGGGCGCTCTTCCACTACCAGGTGGGCGACGCGCCGGTCGCCGATTTGCTTGAGCGCGCTGATGATGGCGGGCACGGAGGCTTCCTTGTTGAGGACGCGGCCGGGCGCGCCAGGGAGCCATCCTGTGGCGTCGGGGCGCACCGTGGGTGGGCGTGGCGGGCGGTCGTAGCGCGCGGCCACGTCCGCCAGCCACGCGTCCAGCCGCACAGGATCCCACTCGATGAGGAGGGGGACGTCGCGCGGCGTGGGCGCGCGGCCCAGCAGGTAGAGGAGGAAGGCGCGGGTCATGTACAGGCCATTCGCCATCTCGCGCGCCTGGCCGACCATGACGCGCGTCTTGACGCGAAAGCCGATCTCCTCGGGACGGAGGAGGATGCGCTGGTCGTCGTAGTAGACGGCCACGGGGTCGTCGAAGAGGTCCTGGATCTGGGATTCGACCTCGGCCAGGGTCTTGCCGTTGATGTGCATCCCTGCCAGGGTGATGCCGGGGGGAATGACGCCCTGGCCGCGCGCCCAGACCTGGTAACGGGGATAGAGAAGCCCGATTAGCAGAGCAAGTACAACCACATATGGGAGTGAACGGACAATGGACTTCATCGTTCCTCCCCGCCCGCTCCTTGAATGATCGCTCGCCACCAGGACAGAAAATCACCAGGCGTTCCCAGGGGAAAGGGGAGCGCGTCCGCCAGGAGTGTGTTACTGAGAAAATGGGCATTGTCCAAGGTGACGAAGTAATCGGGCTGTGCGTCCAAGGCCGCTGCCAGCACAAGAACGTCTCCAGGATGTGTAACCAAGCGTGCAGCCTGCTGGCGCGCGTCAGGGGATGGGTGGGGCGTCACTTCAACATGTGCAGCATCCAGGAGCAGCGCCATAGGGCTGAGCAAGTGAGGTGCCTTCCGACGCACAACCGCCTCGATTTCAGCCAGCACCTGGGGAGAGATGAGGATGCGGATCACACCCATCTCACCTAACTTGAGGATTGCGCGCGCGGCACCTTCTTCCGACCAAATCCCCGCGAAGAGAGCGCTGGTATCCAGGAAAACCCTAACGCGCGGCCTCGGCACGCTCTCGCTCCTCGCGCAAGGCTTTCAACATGCTTTCCAGAGTTTCCCCCTGTTGATGCAACTCATTAACGATGCGCTCGGCCAGCGCGTCCACGCGACTCTGGCGAGGAGAGAGCAACAGCACGCCGTCCAGATCGATTAAAGTGAGCACATCCCCCTCGCGCAGGTGATATTTCTCACGAATGGGCTTGGGGAGTGTGAGCACCCCGCGCCTGGAGAGGCGTAGCGTGCGTTCACGAACGGATCGCGTTGTCGCCATAGGAAGCCCTCCACACACATTACAGACCCATCAGGCGCAGATTATCAGAAAATCGGAAAAACTACAAACGCATCCCTCGCTAATGGGTGTCAGACTCCCGAAGTCTGGCAGACTTCGGGAGTCTGGGCTCGGCTGCTATTGTCCTTTCACTCCCACTCAATCGTCCCTGGCGGCTTGCTGGTGGTGTCGTAAACGACGCGGTTGACGCCCTCGACCTCGTTGACGATGCGCGCGCTGACGCGAGCCAACAGGTCGTCGGGCAGCCGCGCCCAATCCGCGGTCATGAAATCCTCGGTGGTCACCGCGCGCAGGGCCACCACCTCCGCGTAGGTGCGGTAGTCGCCCATGACGCCCACGGAGCGCACGGGCAAGAGCACGGCAAAGGCCTGCGCGGTGGCCCGATACAGGCCCGCGGCCCGCAACTCCTCCAGAAAGATGGCGTCCGCCTTGCGCAGCCGTTCCAGCCGCTCGGGGGTGACCTCGCCAATGCAGCGGATGGCAAGGCCAGGCCCGGGGAAGGGGTGCCGCCAGACGATGTCCTCGGGCAGGCCCAGGGCCAGTCCCACCGCGCGCACCTCGTCCTTGAAGAGATAGCGCAGGGGCTCGATGAGTTGGAAGCGCATCTCCTCGGGCAGCCCGCCCACGTTGTGGTGGGTCTTGATCGTGCGCGCGGTGGCCGCATCGCCGCTGGCTGCGCTCTCGATGACGTCGGGGTACAGGGTGCCCTGGACGAGATAACGGATGTTGCGCGCGCCCGCGAGTTGGGCCGCGGTCTCCTCGAACACGCGGATGAAGCGGTGGCCGATGCGCCTGCGCTTCTCCTCGGGGTCGGTCACTCCCTTCAGGTCGGCCAGGAAGTCCTCCGACGCGTCCACCACCACCAGGGGCATCCTCATCGCGTGCTCAAACGTCTCCACCACCTGCGCGGCCTCGCCCAGGCGAAGCAGGCCGTGGTCGACGAAGATGGCCGTGAGTTTATCCCCCACCGCGCGGTGCACCAGCGTGGCTGCGACGGAGGAATCCACGCCGCCGCTCAGCCCCGCGATGACGCCCGCATCTCCCACCCGCTCGCGAATCCAGGCGACGGTCTCCTCGATGAACGCGGTCGGCGTCCAATCACCCGTACAACCGCACACATCGAAGAGAAAGCGGGCGAGCATGTCCTTGCCCAGGGGGGTGTGCGCAACCTCGGGGTGGAACTGGACGCCGAACAGGCGGTTGCTGGGGTCGGCAATGGCCGCGTGGGGCGCGTTGTCCGTGGCCGCGATGGGCCGCCAGCCCGCGGGCAGCGCGTCCACTCGATCTCCGTGACTCATCCACACGGTCATTTCCGCGGGTAGGCCGTGGAAGAGGGGCGCGCTTGGGTCGAGCACCCGCAGGGTGGCAGGGCCGTACTCCCGCTCCTGCGCCGGCGCGACGCGGCCGCCCAGCGCGTGGGCCATGAACTGCATCCCATAGCAGATGCCGAGGACGGGCACGCGGCCGTCCAGCCACTCGGTGGGGATGGCGGGCGCGTTGGGTTCGTAGACGCTGGCCGGCCCGCCGGAGAGGATGATGCCCTTGGGCCGGAGTTGGGGGAGCATCTCGGCCGCGCGCGGCCAGGGCACCAGTTCGCTATAGACGTGCAGTTCGCGCACGCGACGGGCGATGAGCATACTGTACTGGGAGCCAAAGTCCACAATGGCGATGGTATCGTGCTGGCCTTTGGGTGAATGGGTCGGCTTGGTCATTGTCACCCTCTGCACAACCTCTCGAAACAACGCTGAAAACTCTCCACACCTTCGGCGGGCCTCGGTGTCCGGGCACCTAACCCTGCAACAGCGCGTCCAACAGCGCCTCCACCTCCACCGTGGCCAGCGCGCACACCTTGTCCGCCGCGCCATAGTAGACGTGGAGGACGCCGTCGCGCACCACCGCGCCTGTGGGAAACACCACGTTGGGGATGTCGCCCTCGCGCTCGTAGGGCATTTCGGGTTCCAGAATCGGCTCGGGCAGCCGCGCGATGACCCGCCGCGGATCCTCCAGGTTCAGGAGGGCCGCGCCCGCGCGGTACACTTTGTGCTCGTCCACGCCGTGATAAATGAGCAGCCAGCCTGCCTCGGTCTTGACGGGCGGCGGCCCCGCGCCGATCTTGCGCTTCTCCCAGGGGAACTCGGGCCGCAGCAGCACGTGGTCGTCGATGCGCGCCAAGTGCTCCCGCCAGAACGCGTGGTCGGGGTGACGCAGCGCGTCCACCCCAGGCAGGAACGCGATCTGGATGTTAGGCTCCACGCGGTGAAGCACCACCACCTGCCCGCGGACGAGTTCGGGGAAGATGACCGCGTCCTTGTCCTGGACGTCGGGGATGAGGACGCCGTGCTTGGTGTAGGTGCGCAGGTCGTGCGTCAAGGCGATGCCCACGCGGTCGCCCTTTCCTGAAAACGCGGGCGCGGAGAGGGCGGTGTACGTCACCCACCAGGTGGGCTGTCCGTCCACGTCCAGCCGCGTGATACGCGGGTCCTCACAGCCCCAGCGGTCGTATTCCTGGTCAGGGCGGATGACGGAGTCTGGCAGGCGCTCGAAGTGCACCCCGTCCTCGCTCACGGCCAATCCAATGTTGGAAATGTAGTTGACATACCCGTAGCCGTGGGGGTTGGGACGATAGTCGCGGCCGATGGCGCGGTAGAGCATGTACACGCGACCATCAGGGCCAAGGGTGGCGCCACAGTTGAACACCGCGCCCCCGTCCCAGTCCCGTTCGGGGTGCGGCGTCAGCACAGGATTTTCAGGGTGGCGCTGCAATTTCACGGTTGGCCCTCCCGCCGAATGGTGGTATGATTGTATCCGAGGAAGAAGATAGGCTCAACCATGAGTGGGCAATAGGAGCAGGAGAGGATGCGAGGAAATTTGCCTCCCAAGCCTGTAGAAGTGAAGCCTTTGGAAGGATACCGCTTATGGATTCGGTATTCTGATGGCGTTGAAGGTGTGGTGGATTTGAGTGACCTTGTGGGGAAGGGTGTCTTTGCCGCTTGGGAAGATCCGCGCGAGTTCGAGAAAGTTCACATTGGCTCTGGGGGGGAAATCGCCTGGGATGACCAGATAGACTTGTGCGCCGACGCCCTGTATTTGCGAATTACAGGCAAGCATCCCGAAGACCTTTTCCCTAAACTGCGCGAATTATCGTTACAACATGCCTGAAATCTGTCGGTTCTACGGGATCACCATCAAAATGTATTTTGGCGATCACCCTCCTCCTCACTTCCATGTGGAGTATGGAGAGCATAGAGCGGTGATAGAGATTCGTACTTTAGCGGTCATTGGTGGGCGCTTACCACCACGAGCCTTGGGCCTCGTAGTAGAGTGGGCTTCCCAACATCAGGATGATTTGCTAAAACTGTGGGAGCGGGCAGCCAATTATCAGTCCCTGTACAAACTGCCACCTCTCTTGTGAACAATGACAAGAAACGCGAGACCGATTTCCCCTTCGCAAACCAATCGTTATGTGGGGGGCTCGATGACGGCGACGATTACTGTATCTGTGGACAAACAAGTGGCTGAGATGTACACACAGGCATCACCAGAAACGCGAAAGAAGATAGAGTTGCTGCTCAACCTGTGGTTACACGACTTCATTGCTTCCACTCGCTTACTTCCAGACATCATGGACGAAATCGGCCAGAAGGCGGAGAAGAGAGGATTAACGTTAGAAATTCTGGAGACATTTCTGGGAGATGAGTAACTTGACGTTATTAGATTCGAACTGAAACCGTCACGTCTTATGTTGATCTAACAGAGCCCATAAGTGGGCTCTACGGTTTCCTGGGCTGTAACCTGTTTGTCCTGAAATGTCCCCCTCCTAAATATTGCAACACTGGTTTTGGGTTTTGGATTTAGTAAGGAGAAGGTTCCCATGAAGCGCCAGCGATTTTGGGTAACCGTGATGACCTGCGTGCTTTTACTTACCTCGTGCATGCCGGCGGGCAGTGGTCAGGTGGGAGGAACTCAAGAGACCCTCCCGCCATCAGGAGATGCGACACCAACAACTGTTGCCGGTCTACTTGTATCACCAGCCCCTACCGTCTCCACGCGCCCAACCATGACACCCACCCACCCGCCATCCGTTGAAAACGCTCAGCCAGCAAAAACGCCTCCTTCAAAGCACTCTACCCCACTGCCCAACGAACCACCCGCCACCTGCCCTGTCACGCGACCTCCAGACCCGCCCTTTGTTCCCCCCTCTCCCTACCCGCGGGAATCCCCCTATGCAGGCCACGTCTGGTACGGCACGGACTCCCTGTGGACGGTGATACCCACGAGTGGCGTGTGGGCTGGGCTGCCATACCACTCGGGGAAGTATATCCAGAAAGTGTTCTGGTGGAGCGAAGGCTATGATCGGCGGAAAGAGCCCCAACCGGAGTTGACGGTGAACGGCAGGCGGCTGGACGCTCCGGCCCCGCCTCTGGAAGTGTCGGAGGCAACGAATGCCTTTAACCCCAAGGACATCCAGTCGGCGATGCTGGTGGGTGTGGGTTTCCCCACGCCGGGATGCTGGGAGATTACGGGACGGTACAAGGGGCATACCCTGAGCTTTGTCGTCTGGGTGGCTGCGGAAGAGGACCCTCACTCGTGAGAACGCTATAGGAGCACACGATGGCCAAGGAACTTCCACAGACGGCTGATGTCGTGATCATCGGCGGCGGTGTGATGGGCACGAGCACCGCCTACCACCTGGCCCGCAAGGGCGTGAAGAAGGTGGTGCTCATCGAGCGCGAACCCTTCTTCGGCACCATGTCCACGGGCCAGTGCGCGGGGGGCATCCGCCACCAGTTCTCCTCGGAGATCAACATCCGCTTCTCCATCGAAAGCATTCGCATGCTGGAACGCTTCCCCGAAGAGATGGAACAGGACATCGACCTGCGATTCGTCGGCTACCTCTTCCTGCTCACCCAGGAGGAGGACGTGGCCTCGTTTCGCAGGAACGTGGCGTTGCAGCACTCCCTGGGCATCATGACCCAGTGGCTGGAACCCGAGGAGATCGCGCGCATGGTGCCCCAGGTCAACCTGGAGGGGGTACGCGCGGGCACCTTCTACGAACGAGACGGCCTGTGCGATCCCTCCAGCGTGGTGCAGGGGTACGTGAAGAACGCGCGGCGTCTCGGTGCCCAACTCTTCACCGACACCGAAGCCATCGCCATCCACACCGAGGGCGACCGCATCGTCGCTGTGGAAACCAACCGCGGCACCATCGCCACCCCCGTGGTCGTGAACGCGTGTGGCGCCTGGGCCCCCCAGGTCGGACGCATGGTTGGCGTGGACATTCCCATCCAGCCCATTCGCCGCCAGATCGTCGTCACCACCCCCATCCCCGAAATTCCCCCCGACTTCCCCTTCGTCATTTTCTTCCGCGAGGCCCTCTACTTCCACAGGGAAGGGGAAGGCATCCTGACGGGCAAGTCCAACCCCAACGAGACGCCTGGCTACAAGTTGGATGTCGACCCCGAGTGGGAACTCGTGCACATGGAAGAGGCCATGTACCGCCTGCCCCTATTGGAGAAGGCGGGCCTGCTCGCGCACTGGGCGGGCCTGTACGAGGTCACACCCGACGCCCACCCCATCCTCGGCCGCGCCCCCCAGGTCGAGGGCTTCTACGTCATGGCGGGCTTCTCGGGGCACGGCTTCATGCACGGCCCCGTCGCGGGCCTCCTCATGGCCGAAGAAATCGTCGATGGCCAGGCCTACACCATCGACATCGCGCCCTTCCGCTACGAGCGCTTTCTGGTGGGCGAACTCCACCCTGAGTATAATGTGGTATAAACTCGTAATGCGTAATTCGTGATGCGTGACCTTCTTGAGGAAGAATCTGCGCGTTACGCATCACGCATCACGCATCACGTATCACGTATCACGGATTCCACCGATGCCGACACAGCAGCCACCTACCCTACAGGACATCCTCGAGCAGAGGCAGCAGGACGAATTCGTCGGGCGGGAGGATTACCTAGCCCGTTTCCACGATAACATTCGCCTCGCCTTCGACGACCCCCGCCGCCGCTTCGTCTTCAACGTGTACGGCCAGGCGGGCGTGGGCAAGACCTGGCTCCTGCACCAGATGCGCCGCATGGCCGAGGAGCACGGTCTCCTTACTGCCTGGAGCGACGAAGCCCAGCAGGATGTTCCCGCGGTGATGGGCGCGTTTGCCAGCCAGTTGGCCGCGCAGGGCCTCGACCTCAAAGCCTTTGCCGAACGCTACCGCGTGTATCGCCAGCAACGCCAGGAACTGGAAGCCGACCCCGAGGCCCCCAAGGGCCTGCCCGTCTTCCTGGGAAAAGTGCTCACCCGCGCGGGCCTCACCCTGGCCAAACAGATCCCCGTCGGCGGCCTGCTCATCGAACTTCTGGACGAGGAAGGGCTCGCCGACCAGGTGGGCCAGTGGGTGGACTATATCACCCGCAAGGTGACGAACAAGGACGAAGTGCAGTTGGTGCTCGACCCCCTGACCGTGCTCACCCCCCTCTTTCTCGATGACCTGCGCAAGCGGGTCAAGAAGGGCAAGCAGGTCGTCCTCTTCTTCGACGCCTACGAGCACACGGGGGAGTTTCTCGACCCCTGGCTGCGCGCGCTCCTCGAAGGGCGCTACGGCGATGTCCCTGCCAGCATCACGCTCGTCATCGCGGGCCGCGACGCGCTCGACCGCACCGCCTGGGCCGCGTACGAGCGCCTCATCGAGCGCATGCCCCTGGCCCCCTTCACCGACGAGGAACTGCGCGCCTACCTGGAAAAGAAGGGCATCACCGACGAGGAGAGCATCGCGCTCATTCGGCGGCTGAGCGGCAACTTGCCCCTGCTCGTGGCCACCCTCGCGGGCGAGGGGGACATCCCCCCTAACGCGGCCGCGCTCACCACCGACACCGCGATCGACCTGTTCCTGCGCCGCGCGCCCGACGCTCAACACCGTGAAGCCGCACTCAACGCGTCCTTGCCCCGCCGCCTGAACCGCGACATCTTCCGCCTGGTAGTAGAGGCCGACAACGCGGAAGCCCTCTTCACCTGGCTCGTTGGCCGCCCCTTCGTGCAGGAAACCCCGCGCGGCTGGGTCTACCACGACGTCGTGCGGCGGCAGATGCTCCACCACAAGCGGCGGGAATCGCCCGACGAGTGGCAGGCCCTGCACGAGAAACTGGCCGCCTACTACGAGGAACATCGGGACAAGGTGGACGTGTCCACCGAGGAAGCATGGCGGCATCCCGCCTGGCAGGAATACGCGCTGGAGGCCCTCTACCACCGCCTTTGCCTCGCCCCTGGCGACTTCCTGGCCGTGGCCCTGAACGCGTTCATGGCCGCGCTGGATGAGCATCACACCCTGGCCCTGCGCTGGGCCGAGACCATCCGCCAGGCGGGGGAGGACGCCGAGGACGCCTCCCTGCGGGAGTGGGGCGAACGGCTCACGCGCGTGCTCACAGCCGAGAAGGAAACCCGCCACACCGAGGCGGTCGAGGTCTTCACCCGCCTCATCGACCTCCCCGACCTGGAAAAATCCTGGCGCTTCCTCGCCCACCTGCAACGGGGGCTCGCCTACCAGGCCCTGGGCCAGTGGGAGGCCGCCCAGGCAGACTTCGGTCGCGCGGCCCGTCTCAGGCGCAAGGACCCACGCCCCTACTTATACCGTGGAGAAGTCCACTTGCAGAAAGGGGAGTTAGACGAGGCCCTCACCGACCTCTCGCGCGCCATCGCCCTCGACCCGCACAACGTCCAGGCCCTCTACCTGCGCGGAACCGTGCACCTGCGCCGCAAACGGTACAAGACCGCGCTCAAGGATTTCGACAAGGTGCTGGAGGTGCAGCCCGACCACGCCCGCGCGCTGGCCGCGCGCGGGGAGGCCCTTCGCCATCTGAAGCGGTACGACGAAGCCCTGGACGCGCTCAACCGCGCGGCCGCGCTGATCCCCAACGATCCCCACATCCTTGCCCTACGTGGGGACGCCCTTCTGCACGTGGGGCGCCCGCGCGACGCGGTGGCCGACTTCTCCCAGGCCTTGAAACAGCGCCCCGACGACCCGTGGATTCTCGCCCGTCGCGGGGAGGCCTACCGCCTGTTGGGGTACTATCCCGCGGCCCTGGCCGACTTGAACCGCGCCATCTCCTTGAACCCCAAGGACGCCTGGGCCATTGCCTCGCGGGGGGAACTGTACCGCAGCATGGGGGAGTACGAGAAGGCGCTCATCGACCTCTCGAAAGCGCTCAGGCTGAACCCGCGCGATGTGTGGGCGCGCGTGAGTCGGGGCATTGCCCACCTGCACCTGGGGAACCCGCGCGACGCGCTCAAGGACTTCAACAGCGCGCTGGAGAAGCGCCCCGACGACCCGTGGATCCTTGCCAATCGCGCGGAAGCCTACCGTCGACTGAAGCAACTGAGCCGCGCCATTCGCGACATCACCAAGGCCATCAAACAAGCGCCTGATGAGGATTGGTACCTTTACACGCGCGCGCTCATCTACCTGACCTACAGCAAGCGCAAACTGGCCAAGGCCCGCCGCGACCTGGAGGCCGCCATTGCCCTGGCCGAAAAGCGCTACCAGGAGAACCCCGAGGACTGGGCCAACACCCTCAACCTGGCCCTGTACTACCTCGCCCTGAGCGATGAGGCCAGGGCCGAAGCCCTCTACCAGGAAGCCCTGCGAAACGGTGCCACCCCCTACCACATCCGCGCCGCGCTGGACGACGTGCGCGCCCTCACCGCCACCATCGCCGACCTGCTGGACATGGAAGCCGTCGAGCGCATGCAAACGGAGGGAAGATAAGGGACTTGCACGTTAACTTGTCTATCCGTGATATCATTACTCTTCACACCCTCACCCCCCTGAAGTTTGGCTTTTTGCCGAAGGAGGGGTGAAGGTAGGTGGTGTACGGCGGCCGCGAAGAAGAAAAGTTGAAATTCATCACGTTCTCGGCGCCTTTGGCGCCGAGAACGTGATGAATTTCCCTCTTTTTCTTTACAAGCCGCCTCACATCTACATGGATATGTGTTCATCATAAGAAAAGGCCAAACTCCAGGGAGGGGTAACGAGCCTGTCTCCTCGTTCTACCCATCTGCGAGGGGTGGGGGTTAGGGCCGAAAGGCCGGCATGGTAAGTTTCCGAACGCTCTCTGTCAAGCGAGAAAATGGTTCCGTACGCCTGGAGGTGCCATCATGATGCCTGTTTGGGCTGCCTTTGTCCTCATTCTGGTCGGAGCCGTCCTGTTGCGACTGGGTTGGGAGCAATCACGGGGATTCGAGGCCCAGTGGACGACAAAGGGGCTACTGAACTGGGTAGGCGTGATTTGCATTGGGCTGGGTGTGTTCGTGCTTTTGAAGGCGGTGTTCGGGCGGCCAACAGCGTGGCAAACCGTCTACCAATCGGCAGGTGGCTTTCTGCTCGCCTATTTCATCGTCGGTGCATTCTACAAGATAGCAAAACGTGTCGTTGGGTAAAGCGCGCTATAACTCCGTGATCCGCTCCCGTATCGAGGCCAGCATCGCGGTGCCGAACATGAACAGCACCATGAGGTCGGGTAGGAGGAAGGACTGATCCACCAGGCCGTGGGCGACACCGTAGACGGTCATGCCCAGGCTGGCCCAGATCAGCGCGCGCGACATGCTCTGAACGGGCAAACGCTGCAACAGCCGCCACCCCGCTCGCGCGATAAGCCCCAGCATGACCGCGATCCACACCACACCCAGGATCCCAAACGCCAGCCAGAAGTGAAGCACGATGTTGTGGGGGTGCGACAGGTTGGGCTCGGGGTAATCGCGGCGGGGCAGGTACGCCTCGCGGAAGTAGTAGAGGAAGTTGTCGGGGCCGACGCCCAGCCAGGGGTGGTCGCGCACCATGCGCAGCGCGGAGCGCCACAACTCCACCCGCAGGGCAAAGGTGCCCGTGCCCGTCACCAGGGTGCGGAAGCGCTCGGTGCTGAAGAAGGGGATGAGCACGATGAGCAGAACGGCCACGGCCAGAAGCGCGTAGCGGCGCCCGCGCGGGCCATAGGCCCATCCCAGGAAGAGAATGAGCGCGGGCAGGCCCACGAGCAGAGCGCCCCGCGAGAAGGTCGCCACCATCCCCACGAGCAGGAACCCGCCCACCAGCGCGTAGCCCCGCCGCGCGTCCAGCCCAGGCAGCACCCGCGGCCAGGCCTTCATTCCCCACACGTTGCTGCGCCCCCCGAACAACGCGATAGCCCCCGCCAGCGCGAGGCCCCGTCCCAGCACCAGGGCCAGGTTGTTGGGGGAACCGTAGAGGCCGCGCAGGCGCCAGACGCCCTCCGCGTACGCGCCCTCGGGCCGCACGATGAGCACGACCACGCCCGCGAGCACGGCCAGCATCGCGCCCCAGAGGAAACCGTTGACCAGCCGCGCGGCGAAGTGGGGCACATCCTCCTCGCGCGTGAGGAGCAGTTTGTAGCGCCGCGCCCAGGAGCCCGGCACCCGCGCGATGGCCTCCTTCTGGGCCTGGAAGTGGTCGCGCCAGCGGGAGCGCACCATCCAGTAGAAGAGAAGGGGTTCGATGACAACCCAGCGCACCTCGCGCCACGCCACATCCTTGTGCCGCGCAGCCAGGGCGGCGATGATAGCAAGGGGGAGAAGCACCAGCAGCCAGGTGTCCAACAACCCGCGTGGGCGCACCTTCTGGCTCAGGGCATCCCAGGCCAGGCGGGCGCGGGTGGCAAGGGGGGCGGTTTCGGGTTCGGCCGCGGCCACGACCGTGGACGCGAGCACGCGCGCGCCCCACCCGACCGCGCACACGAGGATGTAGGTTTCCAACAAACTGAACTGCCAGGGGCCCAGGCGCTTGGGCACGGCCACGAAGGGCACTACCGCCATGACCGTCACCAGCCCCCAGTCTAGGCGGTAGAGGATGAGCGCGGCAACGAGGGCCAGCGTGATCAGGCTGAGGGCCAGGGTGGGCGCGACCATGTAGAAGGCGGTGAGGACGAGGAGCAGCGCGGGGTAGACGACGGGCTCGGTGGGCTGCCAGGTCAGCCAGGTGGCGATGCGGCCCAGGGAGGCGACGACGACCAGGGCCAGGAAGCCGAGCAGCAGGTAGGGGCCAAGGGGACGATTGCGGGCCACGATCAGGGTGGTGACGCCTGGGGGATCGAAGCGCAGCACCAGGGTGTGGGGTTGCAGGGCGAGGCGGTTGCCCAGGACGTGCTCCTTGTTCGCGTCGAGGAGGACGCTGCGCTCCTCGCCGTCCAGGCTGGCCTCCACGGCCACCAGTTCGGTGGCGATGAGGCTGATGCGGTTGCCCTCCGCGCGCACGGTGTGCCGCAATTGGGGGTCGGGCGAGCGCCAGACCCAGGCCGCGGGCCCGTAGCGGCCGATGCCGACCAGGGGCGAGCCGCGGGTGATGTCCTGGAAGGCGCGGTACACGGGCCGCGGCTCCCAGTTCGGGCGCACGAGCGCGAACCCCCACAAGGGGTCGTCCAGGGGCACGCGCGGGTAGAACTGATCCCAGGTGAGAAGTCCCAGCCAGGGCCACTCCTGGCGCTTGCGGCGGAAGACCTGGCGCACGTACTCGGCCTGTTCTTCCTCGCGCACCGTGCCCCAGATGCTGGGCCGCCCCTGCCAGTTGGGGGGCGTGGCGTGGCGTCCCCAGCCCACGACCCAGATGGGCGTCCCTGCGTCGCCGTGGCGTTCCATGACCTCACGCAGAAGCACGAGGCGGGCCACGCCCAGGGGATCGTCTTTGTAGTCCCGACGCCAGGGGCTGCTGTCGTAGAGGTCGTAGGCCTTGGCGCCCAGGATATCGAAGGTGCCCTTGGCGCCCGCGCGGTACATAGCGTCGAGGTAGTCCACGTCGCTGAAGTGGTAGGGTTCGTGCAGGGTGGTGGGGAGCAGGCCCGCGCTGAGAATGACCGCTCGCGCGTCGGCCTGGCGCACTGCGGGGGCCACCGTCCTCAGCATGGCGACATAGCCCGCGGGGTCGACCCGCTCGTTTCCCCAGAAGGGGGTGACGTTGGGCTGATCCCAGACCTGATAGTAGTCGATGGCGTCCGCGTAGCGCGCGGCCAGGGTCGCCGCGAACTGGGCGAACGCGTCCATGTCCGTCGGCGGCACGACGGGGTTGTCCTCCTCGCCAGGGGGACGGTACCAGGGCGGCGTGCCCACGATGAGGGCGATGATGCCGATGTCGGCCTGGCGCAGGGCGGTGACGACGCGGTCGTAGGGGGCCCAGTCGTAGCGCCCGCGCGTTTTCTCGATGTCGTACCAGGGGAAGCGCACGCGCGCCCAGGCGAAGCCGCCCTCCTTGAGCAGGCGAATCGCGCGCGCCAAGTCCGCGTCG
>JALWHQ010000206.1 GCA_026983525.1 Anaerolineae bacterium
ACATTACAGGCCTTGCTGGAGGCCAACAACCTCACAGAGCGGGCGGTCATTCGGCCCGGTGACACGCTGCTTATTCCCGTGGCGACGCCTACGCCCACGCCGACCGGGACGGCAACGCCCAAATCTTAAGCATGTCCGTAGAATCTGGACCTGCTCGACTGACAAAACCTTGCCCCTGGGAGGTGGCGTACGGGAAGAGTGAGGGGAGAAGGGTCATTGGGAAAGCATCACCCGGCCATGTGTGGCTCATAATGCTGAGGGAGAGTGGCACGTCGATGTCTGAGTTCGAACCGGTTTCTGAAGAAGCGTTGTGGACGTTGATCCGGTGGGATGACGATGGCCTGGTACCGGCCATTGTGCAGGACGTAAACACGGGCGAGGTGTTGATGCTCGCCTACATGAATGAGACGTCCCTGCGTCGAACCCTGGAGACGGGGGAAACATGGTTCTGGTCCAGGAGTCGGCAGCAACTTTGGCACAAAGGCGCGACCAGCGGTAACATACAACGCGTTGAACGAATATTCGTTGACTGTGATGGCGACACGTTGCTGGTGCAGGTGGTGCCCGCCGGCCCGGCCTGTCATACAGGCCACAGGACGTGCTTCTACCGGCACCTTGCCGAGTGAAAGGGCGGGTCCCCATGCCGGCGCGTGATGACGCCAGGATATGAGGAAAGGCACCGGATGTCCGACGTTTTGGAGCAGTTGTGGAACACGATAGAGGATCGTAAGGCGCATCCCCGTAGCGGGTCGTACACCGCGTCCCTTTTTGCTGCAGGGGAAAACGAAATCTTGAAGAAGGTGGGGGAGGAGGCCATCGAGGTCATTGTTGCTGCGAAGGGAGAGGGGGATGCGCGTGTGGTTTACGAAGCAGCCGACCTGGTGTATCATCTGCTGGTGCTGTTGGCCGCGCGCGATTTGACCTGGAACGACGTGGAGGAAGAACTGCGCCGCCGTTTCAAATAAGCGCCTGCTGCCAGAGGGACGGAAACGATGACGCAAGAACGCCCCAGATTTTCCATTGTGGCTCCGGCTTACAACGAGGAAGAGGTGTTGCCCGAGTTCTACCGCCGCGTGCGCGACGTCATGGACGCCCTGGGCGAGCCGTGGGAACTCATTCTCATCAACGACGGAAGTCGGGATAACACCCTGGCGGTGATGCGGGAATTGCACGAGAAAGACCCGCGCGTGAAGATCATTTCCTTCTCGCGTAACTTCGGGCATCAGTTGGCCATCACCGCGGGCCTCGATTACGCCCAGGGAAACGCGGTCGTCATCATCGATGCCGACCTGCAGGATCCCCCAGAGGTGATTCCGGAGTTGATCGAAAAATGGCGTGAGGGGTACGACGTCGTCTACGCGGTGCGCAAGGAACGCCGTGGGGAGTCGTGGTTCAAGGAGTGGACGGCCAAACTCTTCTACCGCCTCATTTACCGCATTACGGACGTGGACATCCCCAAGGATACGGGCGACTTCCGCCTGATGGACCGGAAGGTGGTGGAAACGCTGCGCACCCTGCGCGAACGCAATCGATTCATGCGTGGGCTTTCTGTGTGGGTGGGATTCAAGCAGACCGGGGTTTACTACGTGCGGGAGCCTCGCTTTGCCGGGGAGACGAAGTACCCCTTCCGCAAGATGCTCAAGTTCGCCCTGGATGCCATCACGTCGTTTTCCTATGTACCGCTGCAACTGGCGACGTACTTTGGCTTTGCCATTGCCGGGGTGAGCATGGTCGGCATGGTCGTCGTGGTCATCCTGCGCCTGACCACGGGCCGCGCTCTGTTGGGCCAGGCGACGACGTTGGTGGCCGTGCTCTTTCTGGGGGGGATTCAACTCATCTTCCTGGGAATCATAGGCGAGTACCTGGGGCGTATATATGACGAGGTGAAGGCCCGTCCCCTGTACATCGTCGCGGAGACCCTGGGCTTTGATGAGGAGGAACAAAAGCCGCGCGTGCGGACGGTAGAACCGGTTCAAGAGCGATAGACCCCCGACACATCTCAAGGCGAAATGAGGAGGCCTGGGAAAAATCATGGCGGATAAGTACTACACAGTGACCGTTGCCGGCGTTACCCGCCACCTGCCCTTGTTCGAGGTGGCGCCTGGACTGAAGATTGCCATCTTCAACATGCTGGGAGATACAGAGGTCGTGGAGGCGGCCGCGGATGCGCTGGCGCCCAAACTGCCCGAGGCGGATGCCCTCGTCACCCCGGAGGTGAAGGCCATCCCCCTGGCCCATGCCCTGTCTGTGCGCATGGGCATCCCTTACGTGGTCGTGCGCAAGATCATCAAGCCCTACATGGTGGGGGCTATCAGCACGGAGGTGGTGAGCATTACGACCGGGAAACCCCAGACCCTTTACCTGGACGGCAAGGACATCCACTTGCTGCGGGGAAAGCGGGCCATTCTGGTCGATGACGTTGTCAGCACCGGAAGCACCTTGAGGGGGCTTCGTCAACTGATGGAGCGGGCAGAGGCGACCGTGGTGGCCGAGGCCGCCGTGTTCACCGAGGGAGACAAGGAGCAGTGGAATCACATCATTGCTCTTGGGCACCTACCTTTGTTCAAGGATACGTGAAGTAGGTCTATGTCTGCACTGATTCAACGGTTAGAGGATGTCATTGCCCGATACGAGGAACTTGAGCGGTTGATGGGCGACCCGGCCATCGCCACCGATCACCAGAGGCTGGCCGAGTTGGCCCAGGAGCAGGCCGAACTTCGCCCGCTGGTGGAAGCCTATCGGCGTTACAAGGAGGTGGTCGCGCGCCTGGAGGAGGCGCGACAACTCCTGAACGACGAGGAGTTGGGAGATTTGGCGCGGGAGGAGGTGCGCGAACTGGAGGGGGAAAAGGAGCGGCTGGAGCAGCAGATCAAGGTGCTCCTCCTCCCCAAGGATCCCAACGACGAGCGCAACGTCATCATGGAGATTCGCGCCGGCGCGGGGGGCGAAGAGGCCGCGCTCTTCGCTGCCGACCTGGCCCGCATGTACATGCGCTACGCGGAACAAAAGGGCTGGAAAACAGAGATCCTCTCCAGCAATCCCACCGGCCTGGGGGGGTACAAGGAAATTATCTTCCTCATCAAGGGGAAGGGCGCGTACTCACGTTTGAAGTACGAAAGTGGCGTGCATCGCGTCCAGCGCGTGCCCGAGACCGAAGCCTCGGGGCGCATCCACACCTCCACCGCGACGGTAGCCGTGCTGCCGGAAATGGAGGACGTGGAAGTGCACATCGACCCGAAGGAGTTGCGCATCGAAACCTTTCGCGCCTCGGGCGCGGGCGGACAGCACGTGAACCGCACCGACTCCGCGGTGCGCATCACACACCTGCCCACGGGCCTGGTCGTCTCCTGCCAGGATGCCCGCTCCCAGCACCAGAACCGCGAGAAGGCCCTGCAAATCCTGCGCGCGCGGCTCTATGCCATGGAGCAGGAACGCCGTCAGCGGGAACTGGGCGAACGCCGACGACTCCAAGTGGGCACGGGTGAGCGCAGTGAGAAAATCCGCACGTACAATTTCCCTCAGAATCGCGTCACTGACCACCGCATCGGCCTTACCCTCTATCGCCTACAGGATGTGCTGGACGGCGACCTGGACGAAATCATCGACGCGCTCACCGCGGCGGACCAGGCTGAACGGTTGAAGCGAGAACTGGCTGCCGTGGCGTAACGGCATGTCTATTCGCGAGGCCCTTCGGGAAGCAGTCTTTTACCTGAAACGTGGGGGTGTTCCCAACCCCTATCTGGATGCCCAGATGCTGTTGGCCGACCTCCTGGGACGTTCTCGCGCGTATCTGCTGGCTCACGGAGAGACCCTCCTTCCCCCTGAATTGCTGACGCAATATCGAGCGTGGGTGGCCCGTCGTGCTGCTGGCGAACCCCTGGCCTACATCGTGGGATATACCTGGTTTTATGGCCTCAAGTTGCACATTACGTCCGATGTGCTTGTTCCTCGGCCTGAGACGGAAGTGTTGGTGGAACATGCGATTAGGGAGGTGCAATCTCGGCAGGGCAAGGTGGTGCGCGCGGCCGATGTGGGGACGGGGTCGGGGGCGATTGCGGTGGCGATCGCGGTGCACGAGTCGCGGGCGCGCGTTTGGGCGACCGATGTGAGCGCGCCTGCTTTGCGCGTAGCCAGTCGAAATGTGCACGCCCACAATGTCTGTGGGCGTGTGCTGCTCATCCAGGCCGATTTGCTCACCCCTCTGCGCGGCCCTTTCGACCTCATCGTGGCCAATTTACCCTATGTGGGAGAAGAGGAGGCGGACGTCCTGGCCCCTGAAGTGCGGGAATATGAACCGGGGGTCGCGTTGTGGGCCGGCAAGGACGGCCTCTCCCTTATCCGACGTTTGCTGGCGCAGGCGCCCAGCCGCTTGGCCGAGCGCGGGGTGGTGCTGATGGAGATAGGGTATCGTCAGGGGGCGCAGGTTGTGGAACTGGCCCGGCGTCACTTTCCCCACGCGCGCGTCACGCTACACCGGGACCTGGCCGGGCATGAGCGGGTGGTACGGATTGCTTTGTAATGGCGTTTGCGGGGGTGTTCCGCTACCCCCTTCTCTCTATCACTGTCCCTTCGCCGGCCAAGGCGCGGCGCACAGGCTGTTCCACTCGTCCATCCGCGAAGATGACCCGCCCAACGCCGGCCTGGACGGCTTCGGCCGCGCCGAGCACCTTCTTCTTCATCCTGCCTTGGGCAACAGGCAGGTATTCCTCCACCTGGGCGGCAGGGATGCGGCGAATGAGGGTACTCTCGTCCGGGAAGTCCCGCAGTAGCCCGGGCACTGAGGTCAGGATGAGCAGGGTGTCCGCGGCTAGGGCGATGGCCGTTTGCGCGGCGGCCCGGTCACCGTCCACATTGATGGCCTCGCTCTCGTAGGAAATGGCGGGGGGCGTCAACACCGGGAGATAACCCAGATCCAACAGAGCCGTGAGGAGGGGGACATTGACCTTCTCGACGGTGCCCGTGTAGTCATCGCGGATGAGCACCTTGCGGCCATCGATGATCGCCCGCACCGTCTTCTTTCGCTTTCCTTCCCAGAGACGGCCGTCCACGCCACTCAGCCCGACGGCATTGACCCCCAACGCCTGGAAGCGTTCCACCCAGCTCTTGTTGAGCAGACCACAGTACACCATCTCGAAGATTTCCAGCGTCTTCCGGTCGGTGCGTCGGCTGACG
The DNA here is from genome assembly GCA_026983525.1 of Anaerolineae bacterium. GTDB lineage: Bacteria > Chloroflexota > Anaerolineae > JAADDB01 > JAADDB01 > S141-23. The sequence continues at coordinate 5,173 of JALWHQ010000206.1, forward strand.
TGGCCTGAGGGGGAGGTGATGAATTGGGGAGGGTGCCCCAGTTGCTCGGCAATGATGTTAGTCGTTTCAGCCCCCCCGTGCACAACCACCATTCGGTAGCCCTCATGCCACAGGTCGGCAATGTCGCGGGCGATGGCGTCGTGGTTCAGGTCGCGCCCACCGCCGATTTTGATGACCAGCGTGCCGTGCTTTTCCGCCATGTTCCTTCATCCTCAAACAAAAACAGGCCCCACTTGGGGGCCTGTTGAGGTTCTCTGCACACACGGGAGTGGTGTTATCCTTCGATTTCTCCACGGCGCAACTTCTTGCGCTCTTCTTCCTTGCGCCGACGATAGGCTTCCTGCTGGGCGCGCACTTCCGCGATGCGCTTCTCCTTGGCCTCGATGCGGCGCAGGAAGCGCTCCACCTGGCCCGCGGTATCCACGATGCGCTGTTCACCTGTGAAGAAAGGATGACAGGCGGAGCACACGTCCGTGTGAATGACCTCCACGGTCGCCCCTGTCGTCCAGGTGTTCCCGCACGCGCAGATGACCGTGGCATTTTCGTAGTACTTCGGATGTATTCCCTGGCGCATAGTTACACTCTCTCCCTAATCAAGCAACAGGATAAACGCTCACGCGTTTCTTGTTCTTGGTCACGTGCTCAAAGCGCACCACACCGTCCACCTTGGCATACAGGGTGTAATCCCCGCCCACGCCCACGTTCTGTCCGGGCATGAAGCGCGTCCCCCGCTGGCGCACCAGGATGGTGCCCGCGCGCACGAACTGGCCGCCAAAGCGCTTGACGCCCAATCGCTTGCTGCGCGAATCACGTCCGTTGCGAGTGGAACCGCCACCTTTCTTGTGAGCCATTGCTTTCCCTCCTACGCTTCCGTTACTTCCGCCTCTGCCGATGCGGGGGCAGAAAGGGCAATGCGGTCGATCTCGACCTCTGTGTAGTACTGGCGATGGCCCTTCTTTCGCCGATAGCGTTTCTTGGGCTTGTACTTGAAGACGATGATCTTGGGGCCGCGCGTCTGGCGCACAATGGTCGCTTCGACCTGCGCCCCTTCCACTATCGGCCGTCCGATGTAGACACTTCCATTATCTACCACAAGAAGGACTCGGTCAAATACCACCTTGTCTCCCGCTTCGCCGGGGAGTTTCTCTACCAGGAGGTGGTCCCCCGGGCGTACGCGGTATTGCTTACCCCCCGTCTCGATAACAGCGTACATGTGACCTCCTCGCGCCGCGCCCCTATGGGGACTTAAACTGGCGGCGCTTTCTTTGTAGATTTGGTTTTCGGGCCTCTCGTTTAGGCATACTTACTGAGCCTGGAACGGAGACTCAGCGGCCAGCGGTTCATTATATGGAAGGGAAGATGGAGTGTCAAAAACCGGACGTCGTATGGAATGTTTGGTGGTGTCTTGCAGGTTATGATACAATTCCTTCCACGTGTAGAGGAAGACTTGCCCTACAAGGAGGCTCACATGGCGACTCAAGAGTACGAAATCGTCATACCCCCTGATGTCACTGAAGTCGTTGTCCGTATTCGTGCCCAGTCGGCCCCGCGTCCTAAGCCTTTGCCTTCCATTCCTGTGTATGCCCAAGTCACTATGCCCGATCGAGTGGAGGAAGCTTGGGAGCCGCTACTCACCGGCGTTCACATGCGCTTTCACCAGGACACGGTGACCCCCGAGAGAGTGAAAGCCATGCTGGATGTGTGCAGTGCCCGAGGCTTGAAGGCAGGATTGGTGATAGCCGTTCACACGGCACCGGGGCCATACGGGGGAGTTTACACGCGCTTTACCCGTCGTCTCCCAGATGGAGAGGTCATTCCTGACTATTGGAGTGATGCCTTTTTCAATGAATGGTTACGCATCCGCTATCAAGTGGCGGAAGCAGTCAAAGAGCATCCTGCACTGGCTTGGGTAGGCATGGATTACGGACTCGATGATGAGGCTTGGCCCGCTAAGCCCTGGGAACGTGTGCCGCGCGAGTGGTGGTGGGGGTATACCATCAAATATGTCTCGGCAGCCTGGGAGTTGGCCAAGATGTTCGACCCTGTGCCGGTGGTGGCCCAGGCTACTACGTTTGTCCGGCAAGGATTGGAAATTCTGTACTGGGGTTTTCGCACATACAAGTCACCGCCCAACTTAGGCTTCAAGCATAACGGCTTCCACTATGATCCGGAAGCCTTGACAGGGTTGGAACAGAAGATTCGCCGCTTTTGGGATTGGTGCAAGGCCAATGGACGCATGTGTATTTTGGAACCGGGTATGGTTCCCGGTGATGATGTGGACCTCAACCGGGTGACCGCGGAGAAGTTGCTGGAGCGGGCCATATCCTGGAATGCCGACGCTATGGTTTTGCAGCCCAAGTTCGTGCAAGGATTGGCCTCGTCCGTGGGATGAAACAGAAAAGGGCGCGATTGCCTATCTTTGATTTGGCGCACCATCGGTGAGCCCGGCCCGTGCAGCCAAGGCGGCCAGTTGGGCGCGGTTTTGCACGTTTAGTTTTTCCATGATGCGGCGTAGGTGGGTTTTGACGGTGTTCTCGGAAATTACAAGCGCCCGTGCAATCTCCGCGTTGGTATAACCTTTAGCCACAAGACGGAGGATGTCTCTCTCCCGAGGGGATAGGTTTGTTAGGGTCTCATGAGCCGGCGTTCCCTCACGGACAAATGTGAGGACGCGTGCAGTTACTTCTGGTGAGAGAATAGATTTGCCCTCATAGGTCAGGCGTATCCCCTCGATGACATCCTCCGGGTTGGCTCCTTTGAGTAAGTATCCATGCGCACCGGCACGCAGCGCGTTAAGCAAATCCTCATCTGCGTCTGACACGGTGAGGATGAGCACGCGCGTTTCGGGGACACGACGTAGGATAGCCTCTGTTGCGGAAATTCCTCCTTCGCCGGGCATGTGCACGTCCATGAGCACGATGTCGGGACGTAGCCGTTCGGCCAAAGCGACGGCTTCCTGCCCTGTACCGGCTGCTCCGACGACCTCGATACCGTCCTGGTCGTTGAGAAAACTGATCATCCCTTGGCGAAACAGGGCATGGTCATCCACGACCAGCACGCGAATTTTCTTCATCCCTGACTTCTCCTATGGATGCGTGGGAAACGGGTAGGACTACTTCGATGCGCGTGCCCTGCCCGCGTTTCGACCAGATGTGAATGTGGCCCCCCAAACTTTCGACGCGTTCGGCCATAATCTGGAGGCCGAAGCGACGGTGGTCGCGTGTCATATGGGGGTCGAAGCCTACGCCGTTGTCCTCGATGGTGAACCGCACTGTATCCATCTCCTGTTCCAACCTCACCCAAATGTGGGTCGCGCGTGCGTGCTTGCGTGCGTTGGTCAAGGCTTCTTGAACCACACGCAGCAATTGCACTTGCACATTGGGAGGAAGTTGGAGGTCGTCCAGGTTGAGATCTACAGGAATGCCTGTCCGTGCGGTAAATCGTTGGGTGTAGTCCTCCAGGGCTTGGTTGAACGTTCGGCGGTCATTTACGGGCAAGCGTAGTCCCTCGATGGCTTCCCGCGCGTCCAGATAGGCTTCTTCCACCACTTGCTTGATTAGGCGCAACGCCTCATCGACACGGTTCTGCTGTCCTTGTTCCAACCATTGCTGGAGTTGGTACAACTTCATCCGGATGAAGGCCAGGCTCTGGGCAAGACCATCATGGATTTCCCGAGCTAATCGAGTGCGCTCCTCCAAGATTGCCTGTTGCTCCAATCGTTCATAGAGGCGGGCCGTTTGCACCATGAGGGCCGTTTGGGAGGCAATAGCGGACAGGAAGGTCATGTGGTGCCGAGTGTAGGTGTTCTCACGTTCGGTGGCGAAGATCAGGCTTCCCAAGGGACGATCCCCCAAACGGAGAGGGATGACGGCAATGTGTTCTACGTCGGCTTCGAAGACGTCGCGCCGGGAGAGGACGAGCGGACTTTCGTGGTGAAGTCCCTGACGAGCGAGATCACGCCACTTGTCCATGTCCTCGGGAGGAATGTCACGCCAGACTACCGGGTAAAGGTGGTGTGTTTCTTCTTCGTAAAGGAAGATGGCCCCGCGATTCGATTGACTCGCTTCCAAGGTCCACGTGAGAATACGCTGCAACGTGTCCTGAATGGTGGCGGGGGTGGGCTGGGCTTTTTCCATGTTGGAGAGCAGGGCCAACTCGCGGGCACGCGCCTGTGCCACCGCCACAGCCGCGGCAATCTCGCCACTGACCGCGTTCAGCAACTGCACCTTTTCCGGCGGAAGCGCTGCATCTTCCGGGATCAACACGTAGAGGAAACCGACGGTACGGGTTCCCTGGGCCAGGTGAATGCACACCATGCGGTCACACGGGGAGCACAATAGGCCGGGCACCAGCAGCGGGCAGTTCTGCTCCGCGTGGGCCATGCGAGGAGGGCACGAAAGACAGGCGGGATTTTCCAGAGAGAGCAAACGTTGCTCCAGGACAGCCGCGGCTGTGTCCGAAATTCCCCAGGCCCCTTCCATGTGGAAACGTCGGGTGTGCTCGTTGTAACTGAGGAATATGGCACCTGCCGCGGGCAGGAATTCCTTAGGGAGGTGAATGATCAGTTCGACCAGGGCCTCCCAGTCGGAAACACTTGCCAGGCGGCGGTTGATTTGATATAGGAGCGTCAGGCGCTCTCTTTCCTCTTCGCCCCGACGTTGCGCATCTTTGAGTGCCTCTACCATGCGGTTGAACGCCTGACCAATGGCGCCTAACTCATCTCTACGTCGAATTTGAACGCGTGTGTTGAGATCGCCCTGTGATACCTGTTCAATTGTGCGGGCCAAGCGCTCGAGAGGGGTAAGCACAATGTAATGTGTCGTGGCGAGGGTGGCAAGAATGAGCGCGAGCGTGACAAGGGCCATGAAGAGTAGGCGTTGTCCCAAAAATGCCCGCATTTGAGCGAGAATCGGCGCATAAGGCTCGGTTACCTGGATTGCCAGTCGCTCCCCTGTGGGAAGGGTCAGCGGAATGAGACCGTAGTAGAAGAGGTTGCCATCCCTTTCGATGAGGCCAAAATGTTGGGGCGCGTTATCTCTCAACACTGCATCAAGCCCCTGATGCCAGAAGCGTTGTCCCAACATAGCGGGTACATCCGAGGCAATGATTGTGCCGTCTTCGGCAAAAACCATCACTTCTCCGACGACGATGTGAGGGTGTGAAGGCTCTGGGGTGGTGTGTAATTCCTGGAGGAGGCGTTGGATTTCTTGTGGGGTTCGAGTGCGGTTGACGAGAAAGGCCACCAAGTGTGCTTCCTCTGCGATGTGGGCGTTGAGGTTCTGCAGAAACGCGCGGCGTTGCCAGAAATAATCACCCGTGCTGAGAAGCGTCATCACGACCAATACAACGGCGGATAATAGAAAGGAAATCTTCCAACGGAGGCTGCGCTCCCGTCCCTGCATACAGAGATCCTCCCGTTAGCCCTTAGTGGGGAGTATACGTTAAACTACAAGGGGCGACAAATAAGACCAGAAGGAGGTCTATGACGATTCAGCGCTGGGCATGTGGTGCCAGCGCTCGCCATCGTTGGATCAGCCTATGAGCCCGAAACATTCCCATACGTACATTATCGTGCATAAACCTGCAGGCGTGTTGGGGGATTTTCCTGACCCTGAAGGGCGTCCTACGGTGCGGGATTTAGTCCCCGTGGCCGTTCGCCTGTTCCCTGCAGGGCGGCTGGATGCGCGTACCGAGGGGCTAATGTTGCTCACCGATGACGGAAAGATGGCCCACCGTCTGACACATCCGCGGTACGGGTTCGAGCGTGAATACTTGGCGCTTGTAGAAGGACATCCGACTGCGGAAGCGCTCACGCGCGTGGAACAGGGTGTGCCCATGAACGAGTGGGTGGCGCGAGCAAAGCGGGCAAGCGTGGTCGGGGAGGGAGAGGGCGATACCACGTGGTTGCGCATCATCATGACCGAGGGAAAGAAGCGAGAAATTCGGCGTTTATTGGCGGCCGTCGGTCATCCCGTGCGGAGGTTGATTCGTGTGCGCTTTGGGCCGCTGCACCTGGGTGACCTTGAACCCGGGCAGTGGCGCTATCTGACCGAGAGCGAGGTGGAAGCCCTGCTTCATCAGACGCGGGCGCGGGCTCGCCGCAGGCGAAAGCGCAAAGGTTGACAGATCAAACTGCAGCAGATATAACATGCATGTGCTATAAGGAGACAGGATAGCTAAGGAGTAAGAAAAAAACTCGTGAGAGGGTCCAACACTATCAGGACATCTCCCACGTGTGATGTGTGGGGAAGGAAGGCATTGTCGCCATGTTTCGTTACAAAACGAAGTACGTAGGGTGGATGTCGGGAATTCTGGCACTGGTATTCCTATTAAGTGCGTGTGAGGCCATTCAAGTTACCGAAGTGCCTCTTTCTTCAGAGGGGGAACAATATATCGGCTCGGTAGAGGGAGAGACGTATATCAATATTCTTGGGGTTGATTTCGATCCCCCGTTGGACTATATAGACGACGTGCGCGCGCAGGGGGTGACCCTCCTGGTAGCGTTGGAAAATCGAGGGAATTCTCCCGTACGGGATGTGCGGGTTGTGGCTCGACTTCGCCTAGAAGGAAGGCCCGAGCGCGTTATTGAACGCACAGGCGTGGTTGCTGAGCTTGTCCCGGGCGAAATCACGGTATATCGCTTCCCTCGTGTTCGGTCGTTGCCCCTGCGTCGCATGTACCGCCTTGAGGTACAAGTGCTCACCGCGGATGGACGCCGAGTGCTCAACCAGCGTACCTACACCCTGCGCGTAACGCGATGAAAAAAATCGAGGGTGGTAAGGGTTCATCCCCGCCACCCTCGATTCATCAACTTCCGGAGCGCTCCAGTACGGACGCGGCTGTGGTGCTGACGGTCGCGCTCAGGCCCAGCGCTTCTTTGGTCGCGTCCTCGAACACGTTGAGGGTTTCCTCCACGTCTCCCTCGGAGAGGGCGTAGCACAGGAACCAGGGCTCGCGCGGGTCGGGGTCGAACATGACGCCCCGCTTGATGGCGTTGAACGCGATCTGGGCGTAGAGTTGCATGTCCGCGGCCTTGTACGTGCGCACGTCGTACACGTCCTCGTCGGTCATGATGATGCCGAACATGGCAGGCACGCCCGAGACCCGATGGGGCACCCCCAGCCGCGTGAGGATGTCGTCGATGCCTTCCATGAGGCGACGGCCCCGCTGTTCCAGCGTGCCGAACACGTCCTCCTGTTCGAGCACGTCCAGGGTGGCGGCCGCGGCCGCGGTGCCCACGATGTTGCCGTTGTACGTGCCCGCGTGGGTCACCGAGCCCCCACGGTACAGGTCCATGATGTCGGCCTTGCCCGTGATGGCGGAGATAGGATAGCCGTTGCCCAGGGCCTTGGCGAAAATGACCAGGTCGGCCTGGATGCCGAAGTAGGCCTGGGCGCCTTCCTTGCCCATGCGGAACCCCGTCTTCACTTCGTCGAAGATGAGCACAATGCCGTACTCGTCCGCGAGGCTGCGCAGCATCTCCAGGAAGCCAGGCTTGGGCATGATGCCGCTCAGGTTGCCCATCATGGGTTCGACGAAGATGGCGGCCAACTCGCGGCCGTGGTTGCGGATGATGCGCTCGGTGTGTTCGAGGTCGTTGTAGGGGGCCAAGACGAGATAATCCCGTATGCCGTTGGGGATGCCCGAGCCCGCCTGGTAGGGGATGGGCATACTGCGCGCGCCCAGGGCCAGGGGATTGGCGCTGGCCGTGCTGAAGAGGACGTAGTCGTGTGCGCCGTGGTAGCAGCCCTCGAACTTGAGGAACTTCTCGCGGCCCGTGTACGCGCGCGCCAGTCGCAGCGCGTGCATGGTCGCCTCCGTGCCCGAGCCGCTGAAGCGCACCCGCTCGATGTGGGGGATCATGCGCACGAGGCGCTCCGCGGCCTCCACCTCGTACACGTGGGTGGCCGCGAACACATTCCCCCTTTGAACGGCCTCCGTCACCCGTTCCACCACAGCGGGGTACGCGTGGCCCAGAATGATGGGCCCGTACGCGAGGCGGTAATCGATGTACCGCTTGCCCTCCACATCCCAGATGTAGGGGCCTTCCCCCCGCTCGACCACGAAACTGCGCGGCCCCCAGTCGCGAAAGTTGGACGTGACACCGCGCGGCATGACACGGCGCGCGCGTTCGAGCCAGGAATGCATTGTCGCGTCAGTCATCGCCTCCCTCCCCAAGTCGTGTGTTGTCCTTCGTACGTCGTGCGTCGTGCGTCGTACGTCATTCGACGCAAGACGCACGACGCACGACGAAAGATCACGCAATGGGCGCGTGGTAGGTGACTTCACCCTTCACCAACGCGTTCACCGCGCTCTCGAACGCGTCCAGGGTCTCGTCGATGATGCGCTCATCGTGGCTGTAGGACAGGAACCACGGCTCGCGGTCGTCAATGTCGGGCATGACGCCGCGGTCGATGAGTTGGAAGACGAGTTGCTGGTACAGGTACGCGTCCGAGTCCTGGTAGTCGCGGAAGTCCTCGGGTTGGTGTTCGAGACCCAGGAGCACGGCGAACATGGACGGCACACCGCTGATGACGTGGGGGATGCCGGCGCGGGTGAGGATTTCATCGATGCCGTCCATGAGTTTGCGCCCGTTGGCCATAATGGTCTCCAGCACAGGTTCCTTTTCCAGGGTGTCCAACGTGGCATTGGCCGCGGCCGTGGCCACCACATTGCCGCTGTACGTGCCTCCCAGAGCGACCTGGCCCGGCCGCACCACACTCATGATTTCCTCGGTGCCCCCAATGGCCGCGACGGGGAAGCCGTTGCCCAGGGCTTTGGCGTACGTCACCAGGTCCGCCTTGACGCCGAAGTATTCCTGCGCGCCCCCACGCGCGATACGGAACCCTGTCTTCACTTCGTCGAAGATGAGCACAATCTCGTACTTGTCGCACAGTTCGCGGATCAACTCCAGCCAGCCGGGCTTGGGCATGACCGCACCCGCGTTGCCCATGATGGGCTCGACGATGATCGCGGCCAGTTCGGTCCACGACTCCCGCACTGTCTTCTCCAACATGCGGAAGTCGTTGTAAGGCACGTTGTAGACGTATTGCTGAATGTCCTCCGGGATGCCCGAACTGGTCTGGACGTTGATGGGGCTCTTGCGCGCGCCCAGTACCCCGCGCGGGGTGGACGCGGTGCTGAAGAGCACGTAGTCGTGCATACCGTGGTATTGGCCCTCGAATTTGATGAACGCGTCGCGGTCCGTGTACGCGCGCGCGATGCGCAGCGCGTGCATGGTCGCTTCCGTGCCCGTGTTCGTCAGGCGCACCTTCTCCACGCCCGTCAGCCGCACGATGCGCTCGGCCAACTCAATTTCCAGGGGCGTCGTCCAGGCAAAAATGGTACCGTTGCGGATTTCCCGGCTCACACGGTCGATGACCGCGGGGTAGGCATGGCCCAGAATGATGGGGCCAAACCCCAGGCGGTAGTCGATGTACCGATTGCCATCCGCGTCCCAAATGTAAGGGCCTTCCCCCCGAGTTACAACGAGGGTTGTATCGTCACTCCAGTAACGGAAGTTGGAATTTACCCCGAAAGGAATATGTTGTTTTGCTTGTTGGAAGAGTTCTTGTGTGCGTTTGAGTTCGCGAGTCATGGTAGGTAACCTCCAACGTGTGAGTGATGGATGGGAAATACGTAATGCGTGATGCGTGATGCGTGATGCGTCTTGCGTCGTGCGTAGTGTGTCGTGTGTGGCTTAGTGTACGTTGACGTGTGACGCAAGACGTACAACGCAAGACGTACGCGCGTGATCACGAATCGCGGTTCATGGAATCGCGTGAGGTTGTGACTCGCGAACTCAGACAGGGGCCATGAGAGGGATGGCGAGAGGAACTCCCGCGCGGTAAGGGACGGCGCTCCAGCCCATGGCGGGCGCGCGCCAGGTCAGGACGAGAGGAAAGAGATGTAGGTGATACGGATCTCTGTTGGCTTCCACATCCATGATAGATCCCTCCAAAGGACAAGGGTTGCACAGAGATTCTGATTGTGCCCTAGCCCTCACCCCTCGCGAATCATTGAGAACAACGAAAGGGGCCAGGGGGAGAGGGGTGAGGGTCTAAACCCACTACGCCAAAGGTCCTACTTCGACGATTTCCTCCTGTACAATGATACCACGCTTCGCCAGTTCGCGGAAGAAGGGTTCCGCGGGGAAGGCTTGTTCGGGGGGAAGAACGCCCGTGCCCAATACCTCGCCCCGCGCGATCATCTGCGCGCCAATGGAGAGAGGAATACCCACGTTCTTGTAGTAGGCCGACTGGCCTCCCCACTCCTCCTGGGGCGGATGCTGGTTGCGATACGTACATCGCACGCGGCGGCCATCCCGTTGCCCTTCCACTTCGACGACCAGCCCGTAGGCCCACACAGGGTTCTCCTTGCAAATGGGCAGGTCCCAGAGGATGTCGCGCACCGCGTCGATGGCGGGCACTTCCCGTCCGCCGATGCGAATGGGCTTCGTGGTCAACATGCCCGCGCGCATGAGCGCGCCCATCAAGTCCATGACGTGGGGAGGGAAGCACCCGCGCACGGCCGCGCGGCGCAGCGTCGGATACGACAGCGGTAGGGTGTTGGCCTCGTCGTGGGGCACATAGTACACCCGCTGCTCGCCGATCTGGTCATGGAAGCGCACCACCTTTTCCCCCGACATGGGGGGCGCGGGGTGCCATTTCCCGTCCTCGAAGTATACCTCCTGGCGCTCCTCCCCCTCGGGATTGAACTCCCACAGGGTCGTTTGCAGCAATCCAGGGGAAGGGGCCAGGCTGCGGAAGGCGGCGAAGTAAATGTCCACCGAGTCCAGCCGATCGAGAATTTCTCCCGCGCGGCGGACCATCATGTTCGTCGTGCCAGGGGTCGCGCCCACGCCAGGCACGAAGATCATCCCCTTCTTCGCGGCCTCCTCGTGCAGGGCAAATTGCGGGTCATCGCTGGACAGATCCAGGCCGTTGACCCCCACCTCCACGCACACTTTATTCACGATATAATCGTACTTGTAGGGCAGGCCGTTGACTACGACGTCGAATTGGGGGAACAGTTCCCGCATCGCGTCCTCGTCGTTAGCATCGAAGGGAATGACCTTGAGCCGCGGGTCGTTCAGTTCCGCGACCAGGGCCTCGCCCGCGGCCACGTTGTACTCCGCGATGACGATCTCGTCGAAATCGCTGTACGTGGAGAGATCACGCGTCGCTTCCTTGGCGACGGCTCCAGCACCACCTAAGACCAATGCTCGCATGGGATGAATGCCTCCTTGGAAGATGGGTTAAAGGTTACAGGTTAAAGGTTGAAGGGCGTCGTACATCGTGCGTCGTACGTCTTGCGTTAAATAACGTGCGACGTACGACGCACGACGCACGACGCATTACGCATCACGCATCACGCATCACGCATCACGCATCATGTATCCGCACCCCCAAGCCCATCGCCTTTGCTCGCCGATACACTTCGGGCAAAATGGCCGCGTACTCGCCCCAGATGCCCAGGGCGATGTAGACGATGATCTCGTCGTCGCGCTCGCGGCCAGGCTTGCGCCCTGCCACGATGTCCGGCCAGGAGGCGTGGACGTGGTCGGGTCCGAAGCGCCCTTCGGCCACCAACTGCTTCAACTCGGGCACGCGCGGGGCTACGTACTTCCACTCGTCCACCACCACCTTGTCCGCGCGCGTGATCACATCCAAGGTCACCTCCTGATAGGAGCCCAGTTTAGCCACGAACGCGCCGGGCTTCAGCCAGTCGTACTCCACTAGCGGCTGGTCGCCCGTGGTGACGGTGATTACGATGTCCGAGGCGCACACCGCGCGCTCCCGCTCGGCCAGGGGGACGGCCTCCACGGGGATGCCCAGTTCCGCGGCCATCTCGCGCGCGTACGCTTCCGCGGCCTCGGGCACGATGTCCACGACAAACGCGCGCGCCAGGCGAAAGCGTGTCGCCAGCCCGCGCAGGTGCATCCGCCCCAGCATCCCCGCGCCGAAGATGGTCACCGTGTCCGCGCCCTCGCGCGCCAGCCACGCTGCGGTCACCGTCGTGGACGCGCCCGTCTTCAGCGCGGTCACGTACTCGCCCTCCATGTAGCACACGGGCAGGCCCGTGCGCGCGTCGAAAAGCAAGACGACGGACGAGGTTGTGCCCACGCCAAAGCGCTCGGGATTCTGAGGGAAGAAGGAGAACGTCTTCACGTACGCGTATTCTTCTCCCTGCAAGTACCCCGAGAAAGGCTTGATGAAACTACGCTCGTCCAGGTGCATGTAGAACTTGTCGCCGACCACCTGTCCCGCCGCGTCGGCACGAATGCCCTTCTCGGCCAGGTCCACGGCCTCGGCCATGCTCAGCGTCTGGGCAACTTCTTCATTGGTGAGATACCAGATGTCGCTCATAGCGTGTCCTCGTTTAGCAGGATGGGACGATGGACCATGCATTCATCGTCTTATCGCTCATTATCAGAATAGTGCTGCTTGGTCATTGCCGCGCCGGAGTCGTTCGGCCAGGTAAATGACAAAAATCTCCACCACAATGATGAGGCTGGAGATGGCATTGATGATGGGACGGTTCTTGGCGAATTTGAGTGCAGACCAGACCCAGATGGGGAAGGTGACATCAAACCCAATGACGAAGTGGGTAATGACGAACGCGTCGAAACTCCAACTGAAAGCAAAGATAGCGGCTGCAATCAGGGCAGGGGCGATAATGGGCAAGGTGACCAGACGAAAAGCGGCAATGGGGCCTGCCCCCAAGTCACGCGCGGCTTCCTCCAGGGAGGGATCGACCTGATAAAGTCTTGCAGCCACGATCACGGCCACCAAGGGTACATCGAAGCTAATGTGGCTCAAAATTACCGTGAACAGGGAGAGGGGAATGCCCACAAAGTTGAAAAAGAGCAACAGGGCAATTCCCAGTAATAGCCAGGGCATGACCAATGGAATGGCTATGTAACCCGTGAAGATAGAGCGTCCACGGTAGCGGTAACGGGTCATGGCCTGTGCTGCCATTGTCCCCAAAATCAGGCTCACTATGGTGACGACTACTGCCACCCACAGTGAATTAAATAGGGCTTCTAATAAGTCCTGACGCTGAAACGCGATTTTATACCAGCGCAATGTAAACCCATTCCAGGGCAAGCTCATCACCTTGGAGTCGTTGAAGGAAAACACGATGAGCAAGACGATGGGCAAATAGATGAGAAAACCTATAATCAAGATAGTGTAGAGTGTCAGCCAGAATTTTGTCACCTGCAACCGATGCATGGATCCTCCCTGGAAATCGCTGGACTCATTACCCGTTACCTATTTCCCGGTTCACATCAACTTCTCCAACCCTGCTATTTTGATGACCAGAGCCACAAGCACCAGGGTCACGAAAAGGAGCACAAAACCAATAGCGGAGCCTATCCCCCAGTTGCCCGCGGCCAGAAATTGGGATTCGATGATATTGCCCAGCATGTAGCCTGAAGGCCCTCCCACGATGGAAGGGATGGCGAATTCTCCCAGCATGGGAATGTATACGAGAACGAAGGAAGCGAACAGGCCGGGTAGGCTTAAGGGCAGGTAGATGTGGCGAAATACCTCCCAGCGGCCTGCCCCCAGGTCACGCGCGGCTTCTACAATTTCAGCGGGAATCCCCTTCAATGCGACGTATACGGGTATGACCACGTAGGGGAGCCATTCATGGATGAGAACAATCATCACGGCGGTGCGACTGTAGAGGAGGAACTTGAGGGGCTCCTCGATGAGTCCAATAGACATCAGGAAACTGTTGATGATTCCTGTTGGACCGAGCACGATCTTCCAGGCGTAAATGCGAATCAAGTAATTGATTTCCACAGGAATGATGAGCAAGAAGATGATCAGCGTGTCATAGGTATGCACCATACGGGCCAGGTAGTACGCAATCGGATACCCGATGACAACAAGTAAGATCATGACGCCAGTGACGATGGCAAAGGTATTGATCAGAATACGGCGATGTACGGGGTTGCTCAGGAACGCGCGGTAATTCTCCAGAGTAAACGCGGGCTCCAAACTCATAAAGCCCGATTTCCAGAAACTCATGATGAAAAGGATGGCCATGGGCGCGTAGAAGAGCAGCAGCAAGTAGATGAAAGGCGGAAATACGTTTAGCGTCAGCCCCAAATACTGCTGCACCTTCCGTCGCCACTGGGTGTAGGGCATGTTCATGGCGTAGGTCGTCATAGTGCCTCCGACAGGGACGAAATCGTGCGTGATGCGTCGTGCGTTGTGCGTCGAATGACGTAAGATGCAAGATGCACGACGCATCACGCATCACGTATCACGTTCTTCCCATCCCAAACTCGCGCGATACCTCGTCCACCACCTCTTCCAGTAGGTCACACGCTTTGGTGAACAGTTCCTCGGGCATGTTGAGGGCGGGCAGCCACCGAATCCACCAGAGGCCCCGCTCGTGAATACCTACCACACCTCGCTGGATGAGGCGGTGATGAATCTCGCGCGTGATCTTCTTTGCCGGCTTTTTCGTCTCCCTGTCTTCCACAAATTCCAGGGCGATGTACAGCCCCTTGATGCGTACATCCCCCACGATTTCATACTTGTCCTTGAGCGCGTTGAGCCGTTGGAGCGCGATTTGTTCTAAGCGAGCCACGTTCTCCAACACGTTCTCCCGCTCCATCGCCTCAATCCCTTCCAACGCGCCCGCGCAGGATGCGGGTTGCCAGGCAAATGTACCGCCCAAGTACAAGCGGTCATCGGCCAGCATAACTTCGTCGGTGCCCATCACCGCAGCGATGGGTAGTGCCCCTCCCGACAGTCCTTTGGCTAATGGCATCAAATCCACTTTGTCCGCTACCTGGGGCCAGTGCTCGATGGCGAACATCTTGCCCGTGCGGCCGAAGCCCGTCTGCACCTCGTCGTCGATCATGACCCACCCGTACTTCTTGCCCATCTCGTGGAGACGCTCCATCCACCCATCGGGCGGGATGTAGACGCCGTTCTCCCCCTGAATGGGCTCGTAGAGGACGCCCGCGATCTGGTCAGGTGCGGTCTCGTAGCGCAAAATGACGTCCTCAATGTACTCCACACAGGCCAGCCCACATTCGGGATACGTTTGACGGAACGGGCATCGGTAGCAAGTGGGATAGGGGACATGGATGAAGCCGTGGATGTATTCCTTGATGCCGTGAGTGACGTCGGGCGAGAGGGGCCCCGCGCCTGCGGCACCGTAGTTGCCGCCGTGGAAGGAGCCGTGGAAGGTGATGACGAAGTAGCGCTTGGTGGCATCACGGGCCAGGCGAAGCGCGGCTTCCACAGCCTCGGTGCCCGTAGTGTCGGGGGCCACGCGCGTCAACTGCGGGGGAGTAATCTCTACCAACTTCTCTGCCAGGTCGATCAGGCGGAAGTCGGTCACATAATCAGTACACTCAACACC
>JALWHQ010000207.1 GCA_026983525.1 Anaerolineae bacterium
CCCACGAAGCCTGCAAACGAAACACTCCGACAGAGGCCTTCAAGAATTCCCGCTCCTCGAAGGCCTCACAGATCTGCCTATCATAAAACGTATCTCCCGTGCTAAACCAGGTGTTCCTGAAAGATGGGGGTAAGGTCGGCCAAGGTAGTGCCATCCTCATCAGCCAAGGGCTGTTTGGCAGGGGCCACCGCCTTGTACGCCGGGAAACGCTCTGCCAACCGTTCCTCAAACGTAGACACATTACGATTGACCAGGAAAACGCCTGTAGGTATACGATCGCCCCACTCATTAGCCTTACGGTAGAATTGAAGCATCTTCTCTTCCATGAGCGCCTTGTCCGCGTCTTCTGGGATCACAGGATCATAGCCCTCTTCCTGCAGATCATACAAGCGAGGGTGCCCCACATCCTCACCTGCGAACCATTCCTTCGTATGCAGGTTGTTGTACGTTGGGCATGGCTGTAGCACATCCAGAAAGGCCAGCCCGGGATGCTCGATGGCTTGAACAAGGAGATCCACCAATTGCTTGATGTTGTAGGCGTACCCCCGCCCAATCCAAGTGTACCCAGTGGCACAGGCCAACATAAGTCCGTTCACCGCCCCTTGAATGTTCTCCATAGCCATAGCCTTAGTCCGCAGCCCCAGAGGTAACGTAGGAGCGGCCTGTCCTTTGGTCAAACCGTACACCTCGTTATCGAAGAGAATGTAGGTTAGATTCACGTTGCGGCGTCCTGCAGCCACGAAATGACCAGCCCCAATGCCCAGGCTGTCACCGTCGCCGCTGACAATGAGCGTGTAGAGTTCGGGATTAGCCAATCGCGTCCCAATGGCAAAGGGCACCGGACGGCCGTGCAATGTGTGGATACCGTACGTGTTCACGTAGTACTGGGCTTTGCCCGAACACCCAATGCCTCCAAACACAGCGACTTTATGGCGAGGAATTTCCAACCGGGCCAGAGCCTGATGAATGGCATTGACAATACCGAAATCCCCACAGCCCGGACACCAATCGATGGGATAATCAGGTTTGTATTCCTTTGCCCGCACCTTGGGCTTTACTGCAACGGCCATTGGAAGCCTCCTTTATTGCCAGAGCACATTATTCCATGGGATTGCGCACTACGATGCGCTTTTCCGCGTCGCCCGAAAGAATCTGATTGAACACGTCGTACAGGGATTCGCCTGAGAAGGGACGACCACTGTACTTCACCACCTGGTAATCCACGACGTATCCCGTTTCACGACGTAGCAATTGGGCCAACTGGCCTGAGAAGTTTGCTTCTACCATGACCAAGGGATTGGCGTTTTCCAAATAGGGCTGAAGTTCCTCACCCGGGAAGGGCCACAGAAGCCTTACTTGAATCAGACGCATGGACACGCCTTCCTGCTCTAATCGCTCCATAGCCTCCAAAATTGCGCCCTTGTTCGATCCCCAGGTCATCACGGTGAAGGAAGCGTCGGGATCACCATACACGTAGATTTTCTCTTCCACCGGGATTTCGCGACGGGCTGTTTCCAACTTGTGGGCCCGTTTTTCCATCATCATCTCCCGAATGACGGGATCCTCGTTCACTCGGCCTTCCACCGTGTGCTCGACCCCTGTATACCAATGGATAGCCCCCGGCTGCCCGACAAGAGGCCGCACAGAAATTCCTGTCTCGGTGGGCTGAAAACGAGGGAACGGCTTAGTCTGTCCATTGGCATCGGGGGGTGGTGTGTAAAGGAGTCCTCGATCAATTTTGACACGAGTGAGGTCGAACACATCGACCGTTTGTGTAAAACTGGCCATTGCCTTATCCACCAAGTGGATGACGGGCATTTGGTAGCGTTCCGCGTAGTTGAACGCTTGCGCCGCATCGTAAAAGGCCTCCTCAAGGGAGCCAGAGGCGATGACGATGCGGGGAAATTCTCCATGACCCGCGTGGATGGCAAACCAAAGATCGCTTTGATCGGTGCGAGTGGGCATCCCGGTAGATGGCCCGCCGCGCATATAGTTCGTTATCACGACAGGGACCTCGTTCGTACCGGCCCATCCCAAAATCTCCGCCATGAGGGAGAGGCCCGGGCCAGAAGTGGCTGTGGCTGCACGCGCTCCGGCCAGGGCTGCCCCAACAGCCATACCGATGGCCGCTATCTCATCTTCGGTCTGTACGACCAGCGCGCCGCCTTGTCCTTGCCCATTGCGCAACGGGTATGAGGGGTGTGCCTCCAGGTAAAAACTCTCGTCCGTGGCCGGGCTGATAGGATAATACGATTGGAAGGTCATCCCTCCGGCCAGTTTCCCCAAAGCCACAGCCTGGTTGCCGTTAAGCAAAAGCCGTGGGGGATGCTCCCCCTCAATGTCCATGCGGAACTCAAAATGTTCCGCATCCAAATTATCCTGCACGTACTCATAGGCCAACTCGACCGCCTGAGCGTTCATGTCGATGATTTTCTGACGCCCAGGCCACGTGCGTTCTATACCTCGGATCACGTACTCGGCCGGAAATTCCAACAAAGCGGCAGAAATAGCCACCGCAATGGTGTTCAGTGTGCGGTCAGCAATGGCCTTGGGCACGCCCAAACGGCGGGCCAGTTCGGCCGTGATTTCGTTGTATGGAATGGGGTAAATCTGCACCCCACGCTGGCGAGCATCCTCCAAAAGCCCGGCAGTCGTCTTAAGCAGCCCCTTATTTTCCAGATAGGCCTCCAAATCATTGCGCACGCGGTCTTCGAGGTATATGAGCCGCGTAAAAGGTACGTCTGTATCCTTGCTGTTCAATATGATGGCCCCTCCTGGAACAACTGCAAGGGCGTGCCGCGTCAGGCTTTCGGGCTCAAAGGTGGTGAGGAGATCTACACTTTCACGGTGGGAAGTAACGGGGTGGTGGGCTATCCGGACGTCATAGTAACTATGGCGCCCTTTGATGTTCGAGTAATACTCACGGCGGCCAAAAAGGTAGAGCCCACCCAGGGCACAGGCCCGTTGAAAAATGCCTGCGGCGGTATCCACACCGCTCCCCTGGGGACCGCCTACTCGCCATGCTAACTCTTCTGATTGTTTGGCCATGGGTCCCTCACTGGATTACCTGCCCATCTCGGCAGGGTCTCGATACACCAATTGCATACACTTTCGACCCCACAACGCGGATAAGCGCTGAAGGCCGTTGTACAGGGATCAGGACATCCTGTCTCCCCCAGCACACAACCGACACCGCTAAAGCAAAAACAGGACGCTTCCTCTGTCAGACGTAGCCTGACGAGGCAAGGCGTCCTTCCCGTTCGTGTTCCTTACATTATAGAACCCGAAACCTTTGTATGGCAACATTTCGGGCACGCCTTGTGCACTTTAACCTCAGGTCAGGCGCACGGGAACACCACGCTCGTGCAGGTACGATTTTACTTGGCCAATACTGAGCAGGCGGTAGTGGAATAGAGAGGCGGCCAGCGCAGCCTCTGCCTTTCCCCTGGTGAGCACTTCATGGAAATGTTCGAGCGTGCCCGCGCCACCAGAGGCGATAACAGGAATGGATACTGCCTCGGCCACCGCGCGCGTCAATTCGACATCATATCCCCGTCGTGTACCATCTCGATCCATACTTGTCAACAAAATCTCGCCGGCTCCTCGATCTTCGACCTCCTGCGCCCAGGCGATTACGTCCAGCCCTGTAGGAATGCGTCCTCCGCTGATGTACACCTCCCACGGGGATTCACCAGGGCCGGGAGGGGAGGTACGACGCCGCGCATCGATGGCAACAACGATGCACTGGGAACCGAAACGCTCTGCGCCCTCGGTGATAATCTCCGGCGTGCGTACGGCAGCGGAGTTAATGCTCACCTTATCCGCGCCTGCCTGAAGCATCTGCCACATGTCCTCCACACTGCGTAGCCCGCCCCCTACCGTGAAAGGAATGAAAACCGCATCCGCCACGCGGCGAACTACATCGACCATAATCTCCCGCTCCTCATGAGTAGCCGTGATGTCCAGGAACACCAACTCATCCGCCCCTTCCGCATCGTATACCAGGGCTTGCTCCACGGGATCCCCCGCGTCGCGCAGGTTGACAAAGTTTACGCCCTTTACCACACGTCCAGCATGAACGTCCAGGCATGGAATTATGCGCTTAGCAAGCATGGTCTTTCCTCGCTTTCATAACGGATGTGGAGTATACCGTTGCTTCTCAATGGGTGCCTTTATGTTTTCCTTCTCTCAAGATTTCCTCGATCAATGCCCTATCTTCATCGTTCAATTCCACAGTCTCCAAGAGATCTGGACGGCGCTGTAACGTGCGGCGCAAGGATTCCTTGCGGCGCCAGCGGGCAATGCGCGCGTGATGCCCGGAGAGCAATACGTCCGGCACGGCCCGGCCGCGAAATTGAGGTGGGCGCGTGTATTGAGGCCCTTCCAGCAAGCCCGAGGCAAAGGAATCCTCCTCCGCGCCCCTCTCGTATCCCAGTACACCGGGCAATGTCCGAGCCACAGCATCCACAACGACCATTGCGGCCAGTTCCCCGCCCGAGAGCACATAGTCGCCAATGGAGATTTCATCCGTCGCCAGGTACTGACGCACGCGCTCATCTATCCCCTCGTATCGTCCACAAATGAGCACCAATCGCGGGTGATCAGCCAACTCCGAAACCACTCGCTGTGTCAACGGGCGGCCTTGAGGGGTGAGCAAAATAATAGGGGGGAGCGCATCCACATCGACTGGCGGTTCCTCTGCACCCCGAAAAACGGGACGGTCCAAAATGCTCTCTACCGCAGCAACAATAGGCTCAGGACGCAACAACATGCCGGCCGCGCCCCCGTAGGGAACATCATCCACTTGACGGTGGCGGCCTATGCCAAAGACGCGCAGATCATGAACCGCGATGCTCAGCGCACCTATTTCTTGCGCCTTGTGTATGATGCTTTCCTGGAACGGGCCCACAAACATGTCCGGGAAGAGCGTCACAATGTCAATGTGCATGTTCGGCCCTGTACACTTTATCCGTAGACCTACAATGACGTGTCCTTACAGTTCGCCCTATGGTATACTCTTCCCCTATGGAGAGCAAGAACACATCCCTATCGATCTACGCTCAATTCATGCTTTTTATGGCCCTGCTTTTGCACCTGCTGCAGGTTACAGGCCCTGCAGGTCGTTCTCTCGTGGCCCCTAACCCTACCCCGGCCACTTCCCTTTCCTACGAGTTACGCCCAACCTTCACGCCGACTGCCATGCCTCACTCGCGTGGCACCTCTCCCCCTCTTTCCCTCCTGCAAACGACATCTCCTACACCTACGACGTATCCTACCCATACCCCTACGCCATCTCCCACACCTACCTCCACCTTTACTCCGACACCGACGCCCCCTCTTCCCCCTACGGACACCCTCACTCCATCACCTACCCCTTCGGCCACACCAACAGGCATCCCAACACGTACCCATACACCACTCCCCCCGCATACCCCCTCGCCTCCTGCTTCACCCACAGCTATCAAGAGAGAAAGGTCCCCTTCCCCAACTCCGACACCTTATCTGAGCACCAAGCCCTGGCCTCCGCCAACTTCCGATCCCCCCACCCACTACTGG
>JALWHQ010000208.1 GCA_026983525.1 Anaerolineae bacterium
CCTGTTGGACCGGCATGGTTCCCTCCTGAGGTTGGAGTGTGATATGCACATATATTCAACCCAGGAGAACCTGCCGGTCAATTGTTTTGGGCCTCTGGGGCCTGCCCAAAAACTGTCGGGTAGTCAGAAAGTGAAACTTGCCATGGGCCAAAAGGCCGTGGGTTTGCCACCAGCATCCTTCAGCCTCGAGCGGACTCCTCACCGCGCCACACACGCACGATCTCGTCTTCAGACAGCGGGCCCGGACGCAAGATGCGCGGCGCCTCTCCGGTACAATCCACCACGGTTGACGCCTCACCCTCGCGCGCCGGGCCATCGTCGATGACCAGCGGAATGCGCCCCCCCAACTGCTCGAGGACATCCTCAGCCGTGCGCGCGGGAGGACGGTCACTCAAGTTTGCGCTTGTCGCGGCCAGGGGATGGCCCAACCGACGAATGAGTTCGCGCAGCCAATCGTGGTCGGGAATGCGCACGCCAACGGTTGTCCCCCCCGCCAGAAGCACGGGCGGCAACTCAGGGCGGGCCGGAAGCACCAGGGTAAGAGGGCCGGGCCAAAACGCGCGCGCCAGGCGATGTGCGCCCGCGGGGAAGGAACGGATCACGTGCCACACGTCATCAATGTCGGCCAGGAGCAAGGGGATAGGCCGATCGAGGGGGCGCTCCTTCACTTCGTAGAGACGCTGAACCGCATCGTGATTGAGGCCGTCCGCAGCCACGCCGTACACCGTGTCCGTGGGGATGGCGATGACCTGTCCCGCGCGGAGCAGGGAGAGGGCAAAAGCCAGGGCATCGGGCTCCTGGGCCGATTTGACAATCGTCCTGTACCGAACGGCCTGTGTCATGTCCATCTCCTTCCCCCCCCTTATGCCGGAGTCCCCATTGCCTCCAACATGGATGTCATCCGATCCAGGTGCCTTTCATACCAGGCAATGGTGCGACGCAACCCTTCCTCCAATGGAATACGTGCCTCCCACCCGAGAAGGCGCTTGGCCTTGGAGGGATCACTGTAAAAGTGCCACGTTTCTCCCGGCCGATAGGGGAGTGCTCCAATCTGGGGTTCGATGGGATTCCCCATGAGGTCAAAAATGAGACGCACCACCTCACGCACTTGAATTTCCTTGCCGTTGCCCAGGTTGATGATCTCGCCGACGACTTCGGGATGGCGCGCGATCGCCAAGTAGCCCTCCACAATGTCGCTCACATAATTGAACTCGCGCGTTTGCTCGCCAGGCGTCATTTTGAACTCCTTGCGCAGCAGGCCGGCCAGAATGGCCTGGGGAATCAGGCGAAGGGGCTGTTGGACAGGGCCATAGGTGAGGAAGGGGCGCACCGTCACCCCCTTCAGGCCCAGGCTCTTGGTCGCCATCTGGGTGAAAAAGGTGGCCGCGGCTTTGGCCGCGGAGTACGGACTCACCGGCCGGGGAGATTGCTCCTCCCGAAAGGGGACAGGGCCATCGCCGTACTCCTCGCATGTTCCCGTATTGATGAAGAAACAATCGGGCGCCTCGGTGAGGATAGTGCGAATGAGGTTCAACGTGCCGCCGATGATGACCCGGTTGATCTCGTCCACCTCGTCAAGGCTGCGCTTGACGTTGACGTAACTTCCCAGGTGAAAAACCGTTTCGGGGCGCACCGCGCGCACCACACGTTGCACGTCATCAAGGGAAGTGAGATCACCATAGTGAACGTGCAGGCGGAACCTCACGTCGTTCAGGCGCCACGTATCGGACCCGCGGCGCACCATGACATGCACTTCCACGCCCTTGGCGACCAGCGCGCGCGTCAGGTGGGATCCGATAAACCCGGTCGCGCCCGTCACCAGGGCTCGCATGGGAACGAGGGCTCGGGACATCCTGGGTCAACCTCCCACGTTATCCTTCCACCTGCTCGAAAAAGGCCCGATACCAGGCAATCGTTTCATCCAGCCCCTCTTCCAGGGAATAGTGAGGGCGCCATCCCAGCACGCGATGGGCCTTTTCCGCGGACAGGTACTGGTTCTGGATTTCACCCGTGGCCGTGCCCAACACCAGAGGCTCCAGGTCGGCGCGGCCCATGCGTTCCAAAATGAGATAAGTGAGGTCGAGCACGCTAATGGGGTATTCGGGCGCGAAGTTGAACACCTGCCCCTGAACCTCTTCCCGGTGGAGGTGCTCGGCCAAGGTGATATAGGCGTTCACCGCATCCTTTACGTAAATGTAATCCCGCTTGGGAGAACCATCGCTGCGGATGATGGGCCGTTCGCCATAGTACGCGCTGCGAATGGTGCCCGGCACGATGCGATTCCAGTTCAGGTCACCGCCGCCGTAGATGTTGCCCAGGCGAGTAATGGCTACGGGCAGGCTAAAGGTGTAATAGTAGGATTGGGCAATCATGTCCGCCGCGGCCTTGGAAACGTCGTAGGGGTACCGAGCAAGAAGGGGCTGTTCCTCGGTGTAAGGAAGCACCGGCTGCTCGCCGTAGGCTTTATCGCTGCTGGCAATGACCACCCGCTCGACCGTGGGGTTGTGGCGACATGCCTCCAGCAGGTTCCACGTACCCCGCACATTGGTTTCGAAGGTGGGACGGGGCACGCGGTTGGCGATGGGGACAATGGTTTGGGCCGCGAGGTGAAACACGACCTCAATCTCATACTCGGCCAGGGCGCGCTCCAACACATCGTAGTCGCACACGTCGCCGTGCACGATGTTGATACGCGTCTGGAAGCCCGACCAGTTCAAGTTGGAGTGGGGGACCTGATCGCGAATCAGGCCCACGACGTCCGCGCCCAGTTCCACCAGGCGCATGGTCAACCAGGATCCGAGAATGCCTGTACAGCCGGTGACGAACACCCGGCGGCGTTTCCAGAAGGATTCGGTAGGCGTGTATGCCATGCGTATCTCCCCGTACGGACTGCCCGTGAAAGGTGACGAGTGCTCCGCAGCGCGCAAGCACACGGTTCCGAGCCATTATACGCGCTGCCAAGGAGACGTGTCCAGGTGTGGAAGAGGAGACGTTGGGCGTACGGGGGAGGCCAAGGATCTATGGCGGGGAAAAACACTGAATGCGCTCGTCCGCCACCCGCAGAACGACATCCTCACCCCGCTTGAGTGCTTGGGGAATCTCGAACTTAAATGTGTGCCCACCTTTCGTGAGAACCGCCACCCTGTACATGTCACCCAGGAAAACCGTGTCCACGACCCGTCCCCGAACCATGTTGGGCCGCTCGACGGCATCGGTGACCAACGTTGCACCGCGCGGGCGCAGCAA
Organism: Anaerolineae bacterium; assembly: GCA_026983525.1. Classification (GTDB taxonomy): domain Bacteria; phylum Chloroflexota; class Anaerolineae; order JAADDB01; family JAADDB01; genus S141-23. The sequence continues at coordinate 3,247 of JALWHQ010000208.1, forward strand.
GATGATCACCGCCTCACCGATCTCCCACCGGCTGCCATCACACGCAGGCTGGAACACACCCTCCCCCGTCATCACCCGCAAAGGTGAGAGACCGACCACGCGACCGGAGAGCAGGTTGGTCAGGCCGAAGAACTGGGCCACCCACGGCGTGGCAGGACGCTGGTACACCTCCTCGGGCGTGCCCTGTTGCACAACTCGGCCCTCGTGCAGGAGGACGATGCGGTCAGCAATGGCGAAGGCTTCTTCCTGATCGTGGGTTACGTAGATGGCGGGGATGTCCTCTTCAGCCAGGATGTGGCGGAGGTCTTCCAGCAGGCGCTCGCGCAGGGCACGGTCGAGGGAACCCAGGGGCTCGTCCAGCATGAGGAGGCGGGGCCACGGGGCCAGGGTGCGCGCCAGGGCCACCCGCTGCTGCTCCCCTCCTGAGAGGTCGGTCACCCGCCGCCGCGCGAACTCCAGCATGTTCACCCGTTCCAGTGCCTCACGCACATGCCGCTCGATCTCCTCCTTCGACATCCCCTGCATGCGCAGGCCGAAGGCCACATTCTCCCACACATTCATGTGCGGGAAGAGCGCGTAGTCCTGGAACATGAGACCGAACCGCCGTTCATGGGGCGGCACCCCCAACAGCGACTTCCCCTGCCAGAGAACGTCCCCCTCGTCGGGCTCCTCTAACCCCGCGATCAACCTCAGCGTCGTACTCTTCCCGCTCCCCGACGGCCCGAGCAGACACACCGTCTCCCCACGGGAAACAGAAAAGGACACCCTATCAAGCACCCTGCGGCCGTTGTAGGTTTTGGTCACATCGCGAAGTTCCAACATACGGGACCCTACGAGGAAGGCAAAAGATGAACCCAGGACAATCGGTGACGAACTGTGTTCACCAGCCGTCAATCCGCCGTCCAGAACTCTGCTCGATCACCCTCCTCTCGATCATAACCCAACTTACTCGTCACTCCTCAATCGTTACGCATTACGCATTACGCATCATGCATCTCGCATCTCGCATCTCGCATCAAAACTCCCCCACCCCGGGTATCCGCATCCGCTCCATGACCAGAATACCCCCACTCACCACGGCCATCAAAATCGTCGCCATGGCCATAGCCTGGCCGTAGTTCAGCCCACCAGGTTGCCCCAGGAAGCGATAAATGGCAATGGGGATGGTCGGATATTCGGGGCGAACGAGGAGCGCGGTGGCGCCGAATTCCCCCATGGAGACGGTGAACGCGAACACGGCGGCCACCCCCGCGGCCCGCCCAATGATGGGCAGGTCGACTTCGTGCCAGATCCGCCAGGGGGGCGCGCCCAACACCGCCGCGGCCTCATGCAAACGCTCGGGGATGGCGGCCAGCGCGGGGTAGAGGGTGCGCACGACAAAGGGAAAGGCCACCAGGCTGTGGGCCAGGGGAATCAGCACGGGCGATGTGCGCAGATTGAGAGGGGGATGGCTAAAGGCGATGATGAACCCCAGGCCCAGGGTCACTGCGGAGGTGCCCAAGGGGAGCATGAGAATGGGATCGAGGAGGCGGCTGAGGCGAGAGCCGCGAACCAATGCCCAGGCCGTGGGCAATCCCAAGGTGAGGGAGATAGCCACCGTTGCCAAGGCGTAGAGAAGGGAATTGCGGATGGCCATGACAGGCGGGACGTAGAAGATGGTCTGGCGGGGATTGAAGAGAAGTTCACGGTAGTAGGCCAGGGTGAACCCACGTTGGGCCGCGCGCGTGGCGACCGTCGCGGGTTCAAAAATGGTGACGGAACGCAGGGCCAGCGCGACGAGAGGGGAGACGAGCAGCACCAGCAACAGCGCCACCAGTCCAACCACGAGGAGCCGCTGTCCCCGCGTGCGCGGTATCCTCTCGATTTCGGCGGCACTGCGGGGCATGAAGGGAACCACGACGCGCGCGCTCGCCTGGGTGTAGGCCACGGTCAGGAGCAGGATAAAGGCGATTTGCAGGACGGAAAGCAGCGCGGCCAGGGGCAGGTTCAACATGCGCAGGGCCTGGATGTAGATCTCCACCTCCAGGGTGGCGTAGCGGGGTCCACCCAGAATGAGTACGACGCCGAAACTGGTGAAGTCGAAGATGAAGACGAGGAGCGAGGCGGCCAGGATGGCGGGACGCAACAGGGGCCAGGTGATGTGCACGAACGCGCGGCGACTGTCCGCGCCCAGGACGCGCGCGGCTTGCACGAGCCTGGGGTCGAGGTGGGCCCAGGCATTGCCCACGATGCGCAACACGATGGTCGTGTTGTAGAAGACGTGGGCCACGAGGATGGCCCAGAAGGTGTTGAGGAAGGGGA
>JALWHQ010000209.1 GCA_026983525.1 Anaerolineae bacterium
CCACCGCCGCCTACACCCACACCCACGTGGACGCCCAAACCAACGCCTACGCCCACGTGGACGCCGGAACGATGAGGATGTAGATGGATGCACGGGGGAAAGCAGGCCGTTTTGCGGTTTGGGAAGCACGGTATAGCGGCGCTCGTCCTGGGCGGGCTGCTTTTCGTGCTCCCTGTTGTCCTTGCTTGGTGGCATGTGCGAGGAGAAACGCAACCATTGCGTCCCCTCTCCTTTCGCGGGGCGCAAGTCCTTGCTCTGGACGCCGGAGTTCATGAGGGGTTGTCCTGGGTGTATGGATGGGGGCCGGCTATGGGGTTGCGGCGCAGTATCGACGGGGGACGAACATGGTCGCCCCCCATCCCTTTGCCTGATGACCGGTCGCCGTTAGCCGTGCCAACGTTGGCCGTTGACCCGCGCGACGCGCGGCGCCTCTTTCTGCTCCTTTCCTCCTCTCGTGGACAAGCCCTCTACCGACTGGAAGAGTTCCCTCCCTGGGAGCAAGTACGCACGTTCGCCCAGGGCAAACCCGCCCCTCTGCTTGTGGCCCCCTCGTCGGATGGCCTGTATGTAGGGTGGGGTACCACCCTATGGGTGTGGAGCGAGCATGAAGAGTGGCGTGTGGTGCACAAGTGGGATGAGAACACCCTATCGGGCATCACGTCGTTCCCCGTTCATCGGGAAATCGTCCTGGTGGCCGCAGGCTACATGTGGCGTAGCGCGGATGGGGGAGAACACTGGCAACGGTTGGATGTCGAGGCTGAGGTCGTCGTAGGGGTGCGCGTGCCTGCCGGAGATGCATATGCGTTAGGCAAGGGGATGGTCTGGCACACCGCGGATTGGGGCCTTTCGTGGGTGGATTTGCAGGTTCCGAGGAAGGCGCGAGCCATCGCCGTCCCCCCGGTCTATCGGGATGTCGTCTATGCCCTGGATGAGGACGGCCAGGTCTGGCGCTGGGGTCCGAATGGCGCGGGGTGGCAAGTCATTCACAGGGAGAAGGAGGTGGCCGCGCGAGGCCTTCTGGCCGACCCTGCCCAGCCCGGCACACTCTACCTCTTTGGGGATAACGGCCTGCGCGTCGTGGAGGACATTCTTCCAT
>JALWHQ010000210.1 GCA_026983525.1 Anaerolineae bacterium
TCTCCCGGGTGAGGATTGCCAGCTCATCGAACGCCAACGATCCGGACGATATCGTTTTCTACTCGGATTTCTATTGCACCAGCGGCATCGCCGGGGTATTCCAGAGCAGCGACGATTCCACCTATGTCAGCTGCAAGGACAGCAGCAGATGCAAGAATGACGAGATCAAGTCAGTGCTGCTCTATCCGGGGGTCAGAAAACACAAGGCCATGCGCCTGTATGACGATCCGGATGGCAAGCTCAGTGACGACTACACCAGCATCTACCGGGGCAGCCAGACCATCGAGGAGCCATTCTGCATCCGCGGCCTGGAACACGATACCACCGACAGGGAAGCAGCCCAGGGGCTGGTGGTCAACCACCATCACAAGAACGGACTGAATGGCAAGGTGTCCTACATCAAAATCGTTCCTTCCGACGAAATGTAGGTCAAGGCGGTGAAACGGTCATCCGGAAGGGGACGACTGTTTCGCCGCCTGCAACAGGCCCAGGTAGTTTCTGATGGGGCGTCCTTCCCTTACCCAGGAAAGGATGCCGCCCTTGAGGTTCCTCACCTGGGTGAAGCCCAGTTTCTGTAGCTGCACTGCCGCCAGGGCGCCTCGCGGCCCCTTCAGGCAATAGGTGATGATGGGGGTGTTCTGGCCATAAGGTTTGGCGATTTTCTCGATGGCCATGAATTCGAGCTTGCCCCGGGGAATGGTCAGGGTGTTCCTGCCCGGAATGTAGCCGGAGGCGAATTCCTCGGGTTCACGCACATCCAGCAATATCAGGGACGGATCCTCCAGGTCGATGTCGTCGCATTCCACCGGTTCGACCGCGGCATTGGCCTCCTCGATGAGGGCCTTGAAATGCTCGGAAAGCAGGGCTTCATCGCAGTAGTGGCCATAGGTTTCGAGCTTGCTGTGCAGATTGTCCATGGAGCTTTCTCCCGTGTATCCCCGTGGTTACAGGAAACATGGGGATGCCCCGGGGGAAAATCCAGTCTTGCCGGTCAGTGGTAACTGCGCATCTGGCCCACCAGCACCCCCTGGATTTGCACCTGTTCGGGCAGATAGACCATGGGTTCCATGCTCGCGTTGGCCGGGTGCAGGATC
>JALWHQ010000211.1 GCA_026983525.1 Anaerolineae bacterium
GGCCTGAAGTTGGTAGCAACCCAACGAGATACGGAGGTAAGCACCATGTCCGAACGCGACCTTATCCAACGCCAACGTGACATCATACGTATGGTCCATCATATCGCCCACAGCCAATCCGCCACCGAGGCCGCACTGAAGGCCAAGTGGGAGGAGGTGCAAGCAGCCTACGCCGAGGCCCGAGACATGCTGGCCCCCTTCGGCGGGGAACGGTGGTTGCAAGCAGAACAGCCCCCTCCGTCAGCCCGAGCCACTTCTCAGGACCCCATGGCCGCATTCGAACGCAGCGTAGAAGAACTCTTTCGAACGGTCCACTCCATAAGAGAAGCCCTTGCCCAACCCCCTTCTACCTTTGAGGTCATCGCAACATGGGAGGCACATCGGAAGGTAGCCTTGGGACTCGCGGGAGCAGTGTACGTCGCCTTCTCCCCTGACGGCCGCCTCCTGGCCTCAGGCTCAGTCGACAAGACGGTAAAGGTGTGGGAGGTGGAGAGCGGCCGTCTCCGGCACACTCTCTCGGGACATGCGAAGTATGTAAACGACGTGGCCTTCTCCCCTGACGGCCGCCTCCTGGCCTCGGGCTCAGCCGATAAAACGGTGAAGGTGTGGGAGGTGGAGAGCGGCCGCCTCCAGTATACCCTTTCGGGACATGAGGGCTGGGTCTCAAGTGTGGCCTTTTCCCCCGACGGCCGCCTCCTGGCCTCGGGCTCAGCCGATAGGACGGTGAAGGTGTGGGAGGTGGAGAGCGGCCGTCTCCGGCGCACCCTCTCGGGACATCCGGGCTCTATAGGAAGCGTGGCTTTCTCCCCCGACGGCCGCCTCCTGGCCTCAGGCACGTACGCTAAGACGGTGAAGGTGTGGGAGGTGGAGAGCGGCCGCCTCCGGCACACCCGCTCTGGACATGTGAAATTGGTGAACAGAAAAGGAAGTATTGCCTTCTCCCCTGACGGTCGCCTCCTGGCCTCGGTCTCGGGGGCTGATGATAAGACGGTGGAAGTGTGGGAGGTAGAAACCGGTCGCCTCCGGTACACCCTCGCAGGGCATAAGGGCTGGATCTCGAGCGTGGCCTTCTCCCCCGATGGCCGCCTCCTGGCCTCGGGCTCAGGCGATAAAACGGTGAAGGTGTGGGAGGTGGGGAGCGAACAGGAGATCGTTACGCTGCGCGGGTTTGGAGAAAAGATACACAGCGTCGCCTTCTCGCCCGACGGCTCAAAACTCGCCGTTGGGGGGGAGACCAAGATCTGGATCCTCCAGGCATCCTATGCCCAACTGCCCACGCTTGCTGCGAGCCTTGCGCAATCCTACCGGGAAGCGCGATTCTGGTTCGAATCCGCTCTGCATCACGTGCAAACGGAACACCGTCGCCGTCTGCAGGACCAGGGACTGGCCCAGGCCAAAGCGTGGCATCAGGTCTGGCGGCAACGTCAATCGCCGGCATCCATGGACTGGAAGGAAGCCGTTTGGGCATCCTGGTCGCCCTCTTCCGACACCGCAGACCAATGGCTCCTCGGCGGTACGTTGCAACACCCGCTACTGGAGGGCAATCATTTAGAATTTCCCTGGCTCCTCCCCGTTCCTCCCCAACGCTCGCTGCTCTTCCGCACGGATAGCCGCGGCAGCAGAAAAGCCGTTGCATCGGTCCAATCCCTTCTCCTCCGCCTCCTCGCCGCTATTCCCCCCGGCTCCCTCCGCTTCACCTTCATCGACCCCGTCGGCCTGGGCCAAAATGTGGCCCCCTTCATGCGCCTGGCCGACTACGACGAACAACTGGTCACCTACCGCGCCTGGAGCGAGCCCGCGCACATCGAGCAACGCCTGGCCGAACTCACCGAGCACATGGAGAACGTCATCCAGAAGTACCTGCGCAACGAGTACGCCACCATCGAGGAGTACAACGTACAGGCGGGCGAGATCGCGGAGCCCTACCGCTTCCTCGTCGTCTTCGACTTTCCCACCAACTTCAGCGAAGACGCGGCCCGCCGCCTGCTCAGCATCGCCCAAAACGGCCCCCGCTGCGGGGTCTACGCCATCGTCCTGGCCGACCCCACCAAGGAGATGCCCCACGGCTTCAACCTGGCCGACCTGGAGCGGGCCTGCACGGTCATTTCCTGGAACGGCGAACACTTCGTCTGGGAGGACGAGGACTTCCGCCACTGCGTGCTGGAACTGGACACCCCGCCCGAGCCCGAACTCTTCAACCGCATCCTCGACGCGGTGGGCGAGGCCGCCAAAGAGGCGGGCAAGGTGGAAGTCCCCTTCGAGCGCATCGCGCCCCCACCTGAGACCCGGTGGACAGGGGACAGCCGCGAGGGGATTCGCGTGCCCCTGGGACCCGCGGGCGCGCGGCGGCTTCAGTACCTGGACCTGGGCAAAGGCACCGCACAGCACGCGCTGGTCGTAGGCCGCACGGGCGCGGGCAAGTCCACCCTCCTGCACGTGCTCATCACCAACCTGGCCCTCACCTACAGCCCCGATGAGGTGGAACTCTACCTGGTGGACTTCAAGAAGGGCGTGGAGTTCAAGGGCTATGCCACGTACGCGCTGCCCCACGCTCGTGTCGTGGCCATCGAGAGCGAGCGGGAGTTCGGCCTCAGCGTGCTCCAGGGCCTCGACGCGGAACTGAAGCGCCGGGGCGACCTCTTCCGCGCCGCGGGCGTGGATCACATCGCGGACTATCGAACCAAAACCGGCGAGCGCATGCCGCGCATCTTGCTCATCGTGGACGAGTTCCAGGAGTTCTTCACCGAGGACGACGCGGTGGCCGCGCAGGCGTCGCAGATCCTGGACCGCCTGGTGCGCCAGGGCCGCGCGTTTGGCGTGCACGTCCTCCTGGGCTCCCAGACCCTGGCCGGGAGTTACTCCCTGGCCCGCAGTACCATCGACCAGATGGCCGTGCGCATCGCGCTCCAGTGCAGCGAGGCGGACTCCCGCCTCATCCTGGCCGACGACAACCCCGCGGCCCGGCTCCTCTCCCGGCCCGGTGAGGCCATCTACAACGACGCCAACGGCCTGGTGGAGGGCAACCACCCCTTCCAGGTGGCCTGGCTGCCCGACGACGAGCGAGAGCGCTACCTGGAGCGCATTCGCGCCTTCGCGGAAGAGCGGGGCTACCGTCCGCCCCAGCCCCAAATCGTCTTCGAGGGCAACGCGCCCGCGCTCATCGAGCACAACCAGCCTCTCAACAACCTCCTGACCGCGCCGGCCTGGCCCGAGGTGGGCCGCCGCGTCTCCGCCTGGCTGGGCGAACCCGTGGCCATCAAGCCCCCCACCGCGGCCCACTTCCGCCGCCAGAGCGCCAGCAACCTGCTTATCGTGGGCCGGGACAACGAATCCGCCCTGGGCATGTTCGCCGCCGCCCTCCTCAGCCTCGCCGCCCAATACCCGATACCTGATACCCGATTCTACATCTTGGATTTCACCCCCGTGGACGCGCCCTACGCCGACCTCCTCGCCCGCCTGGCCGACATGCTTCCCCACCCGGTCAAACGCGGCCGTCGTCGCCAGTTGCCCGACATCATCGCCGAAGTGGCCGCGGAGGTGAACCGCCGCCTGGAGATGGAGGAGGACCAGGTGTGGAAGGAGCCCGCGGTCTACCTCTTCATCTACGGCCTGCAGCGGGCGCGCGACCTGCGCCAGGAGGAAGATTTCGGCTTCTCCTTCGGCATGGAAGCGGAGGAAGCGCCGCCCAACCCCGCGCAGCAGTTCGCCACCATCGTGCGGGAGGGGCCGGAGGTGGGCGTGCACACGGTCGTTTGGTGCGACACCTACGCCAACTTGACGCGCACGATGGACCGCCGCACGTTACGGGAGTTCGAGATGCGGGTGGTCATGCAGATGGGTGCGGAGGATTCGGCCAACCTCATCGACACCCCGGCGGCCAGTAAGTTGGGCCTGTACCGGGCCTACTTCTACAGCGAGGACGAAAGCCGCCTGGAGAAATTCCGTCCTTACGGCCTGCCATCGGAGGCATGGTTGGAGTGGGTCGAGAAGCAGTGGGCGCACAAGATGCGGAACATTTCTCATGACACCGCTACGTGAGATTGTACAGTTGGCCCAACAAACCCTTGTGATTTGGCCTGTTTGGGGGGAAATGTAAGGGCTATGAGGGCGGGCCTCACCATATGGTGTGCACATGCCTGGAAGCTTGCATGACCTCATCCCGGGTCAACAGAGGAACTCCCAACCATTTTGCTGTCCCCACGATGATCCTGTCGTGCAGTTCAGGGACATCGTCCACTTCAGAGGCAGCCAACACAATGTCAGCGCTGACAGGCACGATTTCGTAATTGATGCTGGAAGAGATCATGTCCAACAACTCTCTGAGGCGTATGGGTATCCGTTTGGCTTCGGAAAGGTACATCACCTCCATCAGTGTGATGGTGGACACATATATGCGGTGATGTCCTGCGTCCGCCGCGCGCAACACGCGCGCCGCTTCGCGCCCTATGGCCGGGTGTCCGGTAAGATGGCGCACAAGAGCAACCGTATCCGCCAGGTATTCCATGGCCTCAACCCCGCTCCAATGCGTGTTGACTCACCCGCTGGCGTAAGGCTCGTACTTCCTCATCTGCGACGTCGAAATCCAGATCTTTCCAAAGTCCCCCCAACGCCACCACCTTACGGGGCTCCCGGACATGGTACTTGTACTGCAAGAAATCCAGATATTGCGCCAACTCCTTGACCCCCTCCGGGGGCAGTTGGTCAATGGTTTGCAGTATTTTCTGCTTGGTGGGATCTGCAGCCATTCCCTGTTCCCCCTGTCTTCGTTGAGATGACCTTCCCTCATGCCCAGTATACCACGCGTGTCACGAGCCGGAAAGTCCCCTACCAGAACACTGCCCGTTTGAGGCCTACCTGTTCGGCGTAGGCGAACAGGGCCCACAGGACCCAGGCCAGGGCGCGTTCGGCCCGCTGTACGTCCTCCCGCGTCACCACGCCCTCGTCCGGCGTCATGAGCAGTTCCGGCCGCAGGCGTACCTCCACGGCCACATCGCGCGGCCCGGCCACCTCCCAGGAGGTCACCGTGGGGTAGGCCATGAGGGCGGGGCCGACCTCCCAGCCGTGGTAGCGGAGGAAGGTGCGGATGACGACCTGCATGCGGTGGAGGATGGTGGTCACGTTCCAGCGCATGGTGTAGCCCCCGCGGGTGATGGATTTGTTCAGGGCCTGGCGCAGGGCGGGGTGCATGCGCAGGTACTGGCCCAGGAGGTAGACGGAGGCGTGGGGGTAGGTGGCCCGGGCGATGGCGGACGCGTCCTCGTCGTGGGAAGCGAGGTAGATGACCTCCATGACCTGGAAGAAGGCGGGGTCGGGGCGGGGGATGCCGGGTACTGGACTTTGATGGCCTCGTTGGGCTGCGGGCTTATCTCGTCGGCGACACCGGTCTCAAGGGGGACGTCATAGAGCTCATAGGTCTCCATGTCCATGATCTGGACGGTGTCCGGGGTCATGGCGATGACCTGGGCGGTTCTCTTGTCGATGATCGGAACGTCAACCTCAGCGCTGGTGGGCTTGACGATGCTCCTGAC
>JALWHQ010000212.1 GCA_026983525.1 Anaerolineae bacterium
CGTGGCATGGCCTCCCCTCCTTCACCTCGCCTGCTAACCCTAAGATGCCTTTTCCGTTGTTAAGGTACCATACTATGGGTATGATTTGCCAAGACTATCGTGGGTACAACATTACCGGACCCTACAGCGTAATGCGTGATACGTCGTGCGTCATTTGGATTTTTCACTTTGCACTTTGCACTTTCCATTTGAGGAGGCCTGATAGCCATGAGCGAACGCCTGATTGTCGTCGGCGGTGTGGCCGCGGGCATGAGTGCAGCCGCGAAGGCGCGGCGCACCAACCCCGACCTGGAGATTGAAGTTTACGAGAAGACAGGCTACGTGAGTTACGGCGCCTGCGGCATCCCCTACTTCGTCAAGGGCGAGATCCCCAACGTGGACGACCTCATTGCCCGCACGCCCGAACAGTTTGCCAAGCAGCGCATCTACGCCCACACCTACCACGAAGTACTCGACATTAACGTGGAAAACCACACCGTGCGCGTGCGCAACCTGGACACAGGCGAGGAATTCACCGACCACTGGGACAAACTCATCCTCACCACGGGCGGCGTCGCCGCGCGCCCGCCCATCCCCGGCCTGAGCCTGCCCGGCATCTTCACCGTGCGCACCCCCGAGGACGGCCTCGCTATCCGCCAGTGGATTGCCGAGCAACGACCAACGCGCGGGCTCATCGTGGGTGGTGGCTACATCGGCCTGGAGATGGCCGAAGCCCTGGCCGCGCACGGCATTCACGTCACCATCGTCGAGATGTTGCCCCAGGTCATGCCCAACATGGACGCGGACATGGTCGAGCACATCCAGGCCGAACTGGAACGCCAGGGCGTCGACCTTCAGTTGGAGCACCCTGTGGAGGCCTTCGAGGGAGACGGTCGTGTGCGGGAAGTGGTCGCGGGCGGCGAGCACTTCCCCGCGGACATCGTCATCTTCAGCGTCGGGGTCAAGCCCAACGTGACCCTGGCGAAGCAGGCGGGCATCGTGCTGGGGCCCACGGGCGCGGTGGCCGTGGACGACCACATGCGCACGAACGTGCCCAACGTCTGGGCCGCGGGGGACGTGGCCGAAGTGCACCACCTGGTCACGGGCAAGCCCGCGTACATCCCCCTGGGCACCACAGCCAACAAGCAGGGGCGGGTCGCGGGCACCAATGCCGCGGGAGGCGACGCCGCGTTCGGCGGTGTGGTGGGCACCGCGGTAGTCAAAGTCTTCGACCTGCACGCGGCGCGCACGGGCCTTTCCGAACGAGAGGCGCGCGAAGAAGGCTTCGACGTCGCCATCGTCACCATCAAGTCGTCCAGCAAGGCCCACTACATGCCCCACCCCTCTCCAATTCATGTGAAACTGGTCTTCGAAAAGGGCTCCCATCGGCTCCTAGGCGGCCAGATCGTGGGACGGGAAGGGGTGGCCAAGCGCATCGACATCATCGCCACGGCCCTGCACGCGGGCTGGACCACCTACGACCTGGCCAAACTCGACCTGGCCTACGCGCCCCCCTTCTCGCCTGTATGGGATCCAATCCTGGTCGCAGCCAACGTGGCCAGTAGATAATTGCATCGTGCGTCGTGCGTCTTGCGTCAAATAACGCATGACGAACGACGCACGACGCGTCACTCGTCACGCATTACGAATTACGCATTACGAATTACGCATCACGTATCACGCATCACGTATCACGCATCACATTCAGGGGAAAAGACACCTATGCCCAACCAACACACCCCGTCCCTCGTCTCCCGCTTTGTCGGCGCGCTGGTCGGCACCTTCGTGGGCGATGCGCTGGGCATGCCCGTCGAGGGATGGCCGTGGCGTAAGATTGCTCAACACTACGGCGAGGTGCGGGAGATGCTTCCCGCCCGCCTGGGCGCGGGCACCTACACCGATGATACGGTGTTCATGATCGCCCTCGCCGAATCACTTATCGAGAACAAGGGCCGCGTCGTGCCCCAGGACCTGGCATGGCGCTTTCGCCAAGCCTACGACCGCCGCCGGGGCTTTGGCGCCGGCATGCATCGCTTAATGCGCCTGTGGGATGAGGGCGTGCCCTGGGATGAGGCCGCGCACCGCCTGTTCGACGGCGGTTCCTACGGCAACGGCGCGGCCATGCGCGTTGCACCCGTGGGCGTCCTCTTCCACCACGACGAACGGGCCGTGTACGACGCGGCCGCGGCCCAGGCCCGCGTCACCCACGCCCATCCCCTGGGCCAGCAGGGGGCCGCATTACAAGCCCTGGCCGTGGCCCTCGCCTTGCGCAGCGACCCTGCCACCTTCTCTCGCGACGAATTCCTCGAGGACCTGGAGTCCACTCTGCCCGCGTCCGCGGAAACCTTCCGCCGCGCGCTCATGCAGGCAGGGGACCTTTTCGACCGCTGGGAGGATCGGGATCTCATCGTGCGCAAGTTGGGCAACCGCTCCTCCGCACACCGGTCCGTGCCCACGGCCATCTTCGCCTTCCTCACCTTCTGGAATTCCTTCGAGGAGGCGGTGGTGTACGCGATCAGCCTGGGTGGAGATACGGACACGCTGGGGGCAATGACGGGTGCGATTGCGGGCGCGCTCCACGGCATGGAAGCCATTCCCCGGCGCTGGTGGGATGCCCTCGAAAACGAGGGGAAAGGTCGGGACTACGTTGTCCACCTGGGCGAACAACTATACGACTTGTGGCAGCAAATTGCTACTTGAGGGATAGCCTTCCTCCCCCAACTTGACGGTACACTTCCGCAGTTTCTCGGGCCGTCTTTGCCCATGAGAATTGCGCTACCTGGCGCAAACCGGCCTCGCGCATCGCCCGGCGAGCATCTGCATCCTCGAGAACCTCACGCAGAGCCTCGTATATCGTCTCCCCCCGAATAGGATCCATATAGCGAACGGCTTTTCCTCCCACTTCAGGAAGGGCTCCCGTGTTGGCAGAGACTACGGGCGCGCCACAGGCCATGGCTTCCAGTACAGGCAGGCCGAACCCCTCGTACAGGGAGGGAAAGACAAACACTGTTGCCCCGGCATACAGTGCGGGCAAGTCTTCATCGGGCACAAACCCCAACAGGATGACTCCCGCGCGGGCCGGACTTTGCTCCAGTCGACGGAAGAAACCCTCATACAACCAGCCCCGTTGTCCAACGATCACCCAAGCATCTGCCAGCCTCTCCTTGTAAATGCCTTCGAAAGCCTCAAGCAGCCGTACCAGATTCTTGCGTGGCTCGATGGTGCCGACGGTAAGCATATACCGCTCAGGGAGCCCATACTGCCTGCGCGCGGCTTCCACCCGCTCTTCCGGTTGAGGGTAAAAGTGGGGCGCGGGGGCTTCATAGATGACGTGTACCTTTTCCTCCGGGACGTGATAGAAGTTCACCAGGTCACGCTTGGTGGCATGAGATATGGCGATGATGGCCGTGGCTCGGCGGGTGAACAGGGGCATGGTGCGGGTGAGGAAGAGGTAATTCAGCCGCTTGTGATACTGGGGAAAACGCTCGAAAATGAGGTCGTGCACGGTGAGCACGGTGGGGATGCTCTTGAGGGGAAGCAAGAGGTGCTCGGTGGCGTGGAACAGGCGCGTGTCCCGGGGGAGGAGAACATCGAAGGGCACGTGGGCCAGGTGGCCCAGCCACACCAGCATGCGCCAGGGCTTGTACCCCAAACTCACGCGACGGTGAGGGATGTCCCGCAGCGCGAGGGGAAGATATCCGCCGGGCCGTCGATTGTAGAAGAGGTACAGATAGGGACCCACCCATGTATCGCGCAGGTGGGCCACCAGGGAGGCGGCGTAGCGCCCCAGGCCGGCCTTGCTGTTCACCGCCGCGGAGACGTCCACCACCACCCGGCTCATGCCAGGAGTCCTTCCAGATGTTCTCGGATGAGGTCGGCGGTCTCTTGTGGCCTTTCCATCGGGAACATGTGGCCCGCGTTGGGAACGGCTACAAATTGGGCCTGGGGCCAGATGCGTTCCAGGCGGCGCAGCGCGGGGGGTCGAAAGGTGTTCGACCGCTCACCGTACAGGAGAAGAACGGGCACTGAAACTCGCGGCACCCACTCCCAGATGTCGGTGGGGGATGTATTGAAGATGGCGGCTTCCCACTCGGGCGGATAGGCGAGTTCCACCTGACCGTCGGCGCGCTCGCGCAGGCCGTGCTCGATGTAAGCGGCAAAGGCCGCGGGATGCCAGTTCCTGAAGAAGGGATGGGCCCGATAGCGTTGAGCCGCTTCCTCACGCGAGGAGAACACACGCCGTCGGCGCAAGGCAGCCTGAACGAGCGGAAAGCGATGCCCCAGTCCTATGGCCCGCAACGCGCGCAGCGCCCACGTAAACAGCCGGGGTAAGATAACGGGATCCATGAGGACAAGGGCACGGAAAAGGCCGGGATACCGAATCGAGGCCAGCAAGGACATCACCCCTCCCAGGGAGTGCCCCATACCGATTATCTCCTTCAAGCCGGCCTCGCGCAAGCGTTCGGCCATTTCATGGGCCAAGAGATGCCAATCCAACTCAGGAGGCGGAGGGGTGCCCACGCGCATGGGCAGGGGAATAAGCGCGTAAAAGTGAAGGATATCCCGCAGCGCGTCCATCAGAGGTTGGTAGACATGAGGAGGAAACCCGTTGGCGGGGGCCAGGTGTACCCTGGCCCCCGCACCTCCGAAATCACAAAGTGAGGAAAGGGCTACATGCCGGGCTTCCATACCTTCCATACATTACCCACCAGGTCGGGGCCGGGCTTGAGCGTGGTCTTGCCTGGCTCCCAACCAGCAGGAGTGGCTTCCTTGCCCTCTGTGGCTCGCACCAATTGAAAGGCCTGAATCTGACGAATGGTTTCATCCAGATTGCGGCCCACAGGCGGGGTGAGGATTTCAACAGCCTGAATCACACCATCAGGATCGATGATGAAGCGGCCGCGCATTTCCACACCCGTATCTTCATCGTAAACCCCGTACACGCGCCCGACATTGCCCTGGGCATCGGTTGCCATAGGCCAAGGGATACCCCCTTCCACCATCTTCGACAGTTCATGATCATCCCACATCTTATGGACGAACACACTGTCCACACTGACAGAAATCACATCCACACCCAGGTCCTGCAACTCCTGATACCGGGCGGCAACTGCCGCCAATTCGGTCGCTCAGACAAAGGTAAAGTCGCCGGGGTAGAAGCACAACAAAACCCAGCGCCCCAAATAGTCGGAGAGTTTGACCGTGGTGAATTCTCCCTTGTAGTAAGCGGGCGCCTCAAAATCGGGGGCAGGTTTACCGACAAATGCGCGCATGGTGACTCCCTCCTGTGTGGGTACAGACTCGACCTTTTCCGGGCGAATAGGCTCGCCCTTGACGGTAGCACCTGTTGGACGTGCACATCCAAGTTCCGCCATCATGACCTCCTTCACTCTACGGACACGGTAACACATGCCCACGAAGCCTGCAAACGAAACACTCCGACAGAGGCCTTCAAGAATTCCCGCTCCTCGAAGGCCTCACAGATCTGCCTATCATAAAACGTATCTCCCGTGCTAAACCAGGTGTTCCTGAAAGATGG
>JALWHQ010000213.1 GCA_026983525.1 Anaerolineae bacterium
GCCCAACACCGGCCCGACGTCCTCCTCCCCGACCTATCCGACGTCGAGAAAGCCGAATCCGCCATACTCAACGGCTTCGAATCCCGGACAGGCCATTGAACAGAAAAAACACCACCTTGGGGAAAAAGGCGCCCCACAGCAAGGGCTTTCGGGACATGTGGGTCGACGTCCATGCAGCATCGCTCTCCGCTCGAGTGGTCTGGACCCTTACCTCTCCGCCTATCTCCGGCCGGATCCTGAGCGCCCACACCCGCGCGGTCAACATCCTCGCGTCTGACGATTCCCTCCTTTCCCTGGTGCACCCCAGCCTGGGGAATGGCCCCTTTCACGCCACCATCGACGCGCCCCTACCATTCTCAGGGTGGGCGCAACCCGGGGAGAAAGTCACCCTCCGAGAAGGACGCCTACACCTGGGAAAGGTCACCGTCGACTTGTATCGCGCCACCCTATGGCACCCAACGGTCCACTGGCCGCGTGGAAGCGCGGTTATCCGGGCCCGTGGCCTTGTCATGGCCCTGCTGAACGACGTGCTTCCTCACCCTGACGATGCCCATGCCACCGCTACGACCGCCCGCCGCATCATCGCGGATACACTCCCCCAACTTGTTCGGGCCATGCGCGCCGGCGACGAGGGGACAACCCGCCGCGAACTTGCGCGCATCATCGGGTTGGGACCTGGCCTCACCCCCGCGGGCGACGACGCGGTGCTGGGAGTGTTGGCGGGCTTGTGGGCTTGGGGCAGCCCAGGGCTGGGCATCGAAGAGGTAGCGGCTGTAGTCGGCGAACTCTCGCGCGAGGGGACGCATCGGCTGAGCCGGGAGTGGCTGCGCGCTGCAGGGGAAGGAGCCTTCGCGGAACCGTGGCACCACCTCGCGCGCGCCCTGGCAGAAGGCGAGCCCCAGGCCATCCGCGCCGCGCTGGCGCGCATCCTCCAGACCGGCGCCACCTCGGGGGAGTACGCCCTCCTCGGCTTCCGGGCAGCAACGGCCACCCTTGATTAGAACACAACCTGCGCTACCGCTCCCACCAACACCGGAAACACCAATCCGATTCCCCACCGTACCAACGTGAACCGCCATCCCATGAAGGACAACTCGAAGGACACACTGATCAACCCCAGCATCGTCCAACTGGTGATCATCGTGATGGCCGGGCCGATGCCCGCGCCCGCCGCATACAGGGTGGCAATGAGAGGGAACACCGCGTAAGGCCCGCCGGGCAGAATCATGCCGATGACTTCCGCCAACACCAACCCCCGCAGTCCGGAGTTGGGGCCGATCCACGCCTGTACCAACTGCTGGGGTGCGAGGACATTCACGTACCCCACGATGGCGAAGGCCAACAAGAGGAGTACTGCCGTGCGCCTTGCCGCGGCCCAGGCCATCACCACCCCTCTACGGTGGCTCCCATCACCGCGGCGTAGGGCCATCGCGAAGAGAACTGCCGTTAACATTCCCAAGGCAAGCGTCGCCCAGTCCATCATGGCGCGTGCTCCCGGATCCCCTCGATTTTGTCACCGAAGAGGAGTTGTGCCAGCACGCCCACCAGGGGCGGAATGAACAGCGTCATGAGGAAGCGAATGATCGTTAGGTAGGGGCCCAGAAGCGCGAACTCCAGAGGCAATCGTGTGATGGACCACAGATTTTTGGCCGTGATGAAGGCCACGAGCACGCCCAGCCCCGCACCTGACTTCAGCAGCACCGCGGCCACGGGATAATACGCGTACGGTCCCCCCGGCATCAACGCGCCCGCCATGCACGCCAGGGCAATCCCGCGCCAACCGGACTCGGCCCCCAGCCAACGACGGACCGACCTTTCCCGCACAAGGGCCTGGACCAATCCCGCGACGAGGAACGCGAACACCAACAGGGGGAGCACCCTCCATAGCACCTTTGCGCCCACCAGGAGTCCCTCGAATACCAGGGGCCACCCACCCCGATACCAGGCCAGCCCGGCCAGGACCAGAGCAGCCACGAACAGCACATTGTTTGTCCAATCACGCATGGGACACCTCATACACACTATGGGAATTCTGCACGGAATTACATAGTATTGTTGGTTTCTCGTAGGTTCATTTGCCCCTTTCTATCCCCTTGCTTATCTTGACTCATGGCTGTCAGACGTTTGCCGAAAGACTAAGATTAACACTGCATGAATAAACGCGATATGGAAGGGGCAAACGAAGGAAGGATACCGAAACCAAAGGGGCCTCCTTCTCCGTTGAACCGTCCTTGACGACGGCCTTGTAGAAAGGGTATCCCCTGGGCCTTCCGGTGGATTTAAATGAATGATGCCGGGGCTGGGAGGAAGTATACCTCAAACGCTGCCTGCCATGCAAAGCAGCGTCCTACATATGGGGATGGAGGCTTTCGTTACCACTACACTTTGCCCGTGAAGCCGTTCACCCTCTATAATTGAACCGCACCACCTAATTATCCTTGTTGGACAATATGCGCCTGAGGCATAAGTCCAACCAGCCGAGATAGCCCCAAATGCGCATCGGAGTCGACATCGGCGGCACGTTCACCGACTTCGTCATCGTGCGCGAGGAGGGGAAGCCCGTCGAGACGTTCAAGGTGCTTTCCACCCCGCGCGAGCCC
Source organism: Anaerolineae bacterium (assembly GCA_026983525.1). GTDB lineage: Bacteria > Chloroflexota > Anaerolineae > JAADDB01 > JAADDB01 > S141-23. The sequence goes on from JALWHQ010000213.1 coordinate 2,601, forward strand.
GAGCAGGCCGTGCTCGTGGGCCTGGCGCGCGTGCCCAGCCCAGGACGCCGCCACATCGTGCACGGCTCCACCGTTGCCACCAACGCTCTGCTCGAGCGCAAGGGCGCGGCCACCGCGCTCATCACCACGCGCGGCTTCCGCGACGTGCTCGTCATCCGACGGCAGAACCGCCCCAAACTGTACGACTTCTTTGCCGACCCACCACCCCCCCTCGTGCCCGACCGCTGGCGCCTGGAGGTGGACGAGCGGGTGACGTACACGGGCGAGGTGCTGTGCGCGCTCGAGCCCGCGCAGGTGGACGGGCTCGTCGAGTTCCTCAAGGGAGAAGGGGTGGAGTCGGTGGCCGTGGTGCTCCTCTTCTCCTTCCTCCACCCCGAGCACGAGCGCATCATCGGCGAGAAACTGCGCGCCGCGGGCTTCTCCGTCTCCCTTTCTTCGGATATCCTGCCCGAGTATCGCGAGTACGAGCGCACCAGCACCACCGTGGTCAACGCCTACGTTTCCCCCGTGATGGAGCGTTACCTGGGCCACCTGGAACAGGCTCTGGCAGGGGACGAGTTGCGCATCATGCAGTCCAACGGCGGCAGTATAGGCACCGCGGAGGCGCGGCGCAACGCGGTGCGCTGCATCCTTTCGGGCCCCGCGGGGGGCGTGGTGGGCGCGCGCTACGTGGCTCAGATGGCGGGCTTCGACCACATCATCACCTTTGACATGGGCGGCACCTCCACCGACGTTTCCCTGTGCGACGGGGACATCCGTGTCACCACGGAGGCCGAGGTGGGCGGGCAGCCGCTGCGCATCCCCATCATCGACATTCACACCGTAGGCTCGGGCGGCGGCTCCGTCGCCCATGTGGACCTGGGCGGCGCACTGCGCGTAGGCCCCCAGAGCGCGGGCGCGGATCCTGGCCCCGCGTGTTACGGCAAGGGGGATGAGGCCACGGTGACCGACGCCAACCTGGTGCTGGGCCGCCTGGCCGCGGATGTCTTCCTGGGGGGGGAGATGACGTTGGACGAGGCGCGGGCCTGGGCTGCCCTGGAACGGCTGGGCCAGCGCCTGGGCCTGGGCGCGGTGGACGCGGCCAGGGGCGTTATCGAGGTGGTGAACGCGCACATGGAACGCGCGCTGCGCGTCATCTCCGTGGAGCGGGGCTACGACCCGCGGGACTTCGTGCTCGTCTCCTTTGGCGGCGCGGGCGGCCTGCACGCGGCCGACCTGGCGCGGCGACTGGGTATCCCGCGCGTGCTGGTGCCCCCCTACGCGGCCACCCTCTCCGCGTTCGGCATGCTCGTCACCGACGTGATCAAGGACTACGCCCAGACGGTCATGCTCCCTGGCGACACGCCCATCCCCACCCTGCGCGCCCACCTGCGTCCTCTGGTGGAGCGGGGCATCGCCGAAGTGGTGGCCGAGGGCATCCCGCGGGAGTGGGTGCTGGTGGAGGAGTTGCTGGACATGCGCTACGCGGGCCAGTCGTACGAGTTGACGGTGCCTCTGGGCGAGGACCCTGTGGACGCGTTTCACGCCGCGCATCGCCGCGCGTACGGCTACGCGGCCCTGGACGCGCCCGTGGAAGTGGTGAACGTGCGCGTGCGCGTCATCGGCCAGGTGCCGCGGCCCGTCATCCCCCGCCTCGACAACAACGGCGAGGACGCCTCCCATGCCCTGTTCGACCGACGGGAGGTCATTATCGGCGGGGAGAAAGCGCGCTTACCCTTCTACCGTGGTGAGGCTTTGCTCCCTGGCAACGTCATCCCTGGCCCCGCCATCATCATTCGCAAGGACACGACGATTCTCATCGGCCCGCGCGACATCGCCCGTGTGGATGTGTGGGGGAATGTGGTGATAGGTATTGGGGATTAGGTATCTGGTATCAGGTATTGGTCTCACGCCACGGGTTGTGCGTTCAGTGGTTCGGAAGCCAACACTCAACAATACCCGATATCCGATACCCGATACCCGATACCCAATCCCTGATACCCAATCCCAACACTTTACGAGGCCCACCATGACCCAAGCCGCCAACAATTACGACCCAATCCGTTTGGAAGTCTTCAAACACCTCTTCGCCGCGGTGGCGGAGGAGATGGGCGTGGTGCTGCGCAAGGCCAGTTACTCGCCCAACATCAAGGAGCGGCGGGATTTCTCCTGCGCGGTGTTCGACGCCGCAGGGAACATGATCGCGCAGGCCGCGCACATTCCCGTCCACCTGGGCTCCATGCCCCTCTCCGTGGCCCAGGCCGTGGCCGAACTTTCCTTCGCACCTGGCGACGTGGTCATCCTCAACGACCCCTTCCGCGGGGGCACCCACCTGCCCGACATCACCCTGATTTCCCCCATCTTCATCGAGGAGGGAGGGGAACAGCGGCTGTTCGGCTTCGTGGCCAACCGCGCTCACCACGCGGACGTGGGGGGCATGACGCCAGGCTCCATGCCCGTGGCGCGGGAAATCTACCAGGAGGGGGTTATCATCCCGCCCCTGAAACTGGCCGAGGGGGGACGCCTCAACCAGGGCGTGATGGACCTCATCCTCTCCAACGTGCGCACGCCCGAGGAGCGCGCGGGGGACCTGCGCGCGCAGATGGCCGCCAACCGCCGCGGCGTCGCCCGCGTGCAGGAAATCGTGGCCCGCTACGGCGCGGACGAAGTCACCCGCTACATGGGCGAACTCCTTCGCTACACCGAGCGCATGACCCGCCGCCTGCTCGAATCCCTGCCCGACGGTACCTACCGCTTCACCGACTACATGGACGACGACGGCATTGGCGACGAGCCCGTGCCCATTACGGTGAGCATCACCATCGAGGGGGATACGGCCACCGTGGACTTCACGGGCTCCGCGCCCCAGCAGAAGGGAAGCATCAACGCAGTGTACGCCATCACCCTCTCTGCGGTCTACTACGTGTTCCGCTGCCTCATCGGCCTGGACGTGCCCAACAACTCGGGGTGCCTGGCGCCCATTCGCGTCATCGCGCCCGAGGGCACGGTGGTGAACGCTCGGCGGCCCGCACCCGTCGCGGGGGGCAACGTGGAGACCTCCCAGCGCATCGTCGATGTGCTGCTGGGCGCGCTGGCGCAGGCCTGCCCCGACAAGGTGCCCGCGGCCAGCCAGGGCACCATGAACAACGTCACCATCGGCGGCTGGGACCCCATCCGCGAGCAATCCTTTGCTTACTACGAGACCATCGGCGGGGGCATGGGCGCGCGGCCGGGCAAGGATGGCGCGTCCGCCATCCACACCCACATGACGAACACCCTGAACACGCCCGTGGAAGCCCTCGAGTACACCTACCCCTTCCGCGTCGTGCGCTACGAAGTGCGCCGTGGGTCGGGGGGAGCGGGGCGCTACCGCGGGGGCGATGGCATCCGCCGCGACATCGAGGTGTTGACCGAGGCCCAGGTCAGCCTGCTCACCGAGCGCCGTCGCCTCGCGCCTTATGGATTGGAGGGGGGCGGATCGGGCGCGCGGGGCGAGAACGTCCTCATTCGCAACGGGCAGGAGACGCCCCTCCCCGGTAAAGGCACCGTCCTCCTCGAACCCGGCGACATCCTCAGCATCCGCACCCCCGGCGGCGGTGGCTGGGGGAAAGAAGAGTACGGGCAATCTCGATGTGTCGTTGTGGAGAAGGAAGATGAGCGAATGGTTTGATGACAGGCTGTTGGAAGAATTCATGCGCGGGTTTTATGGCTACGGAGACTATAGTGCGCGATATTGGTTCGTGGGCATAGAGGAAGGGGGCGGGGATACCTTTGACGAGATAATGCGTCGCTTGAATGCCTGGGCCACCCGGGGTAAGCGTGAACTTGAGGATGTTGCAGAATATCACCATGCCGTCGGTATCACGTACCTCTTCAACCGACGCCCAAAGATTCAGCGCACATGGAACAAGTTGATTCGCATCGTGCTCAGCAGCCAGGGCTTGACACCAACAACTGAGCAAGTTCGCGAGTACCAGAGAGATCGACTGGGCCGCCCAGGTGGCGAGACGTGTCTGACGGAGTTGTTGCCCCTTCCTTCCCGTTCAACACAATCCTGGTTCTATGCTTCTCACTCCCGCTTGCCTTACTTGGCCAATCGTGAGACGTACAGACAGACGTGCCTCCCATGGCGAATGAATCACTTGAGAGAGCGGATTCGCGAGCATCATCCGCCGGTGGTCGTATTCTATGGTTTCGATTACCGCAAGTATTGGGAAGAGATGGCCGGGATAGAGTTTTCTTTTGAGGAGCCTGGCATCTTGTTGGGTTCGAATAGTGGTTCTTTGTTCGTTATCGTGAAGCATCCGGTAGCAAGGGGAATGACCAATGCCTACTTCCACCAAGTGGGAGGAATCATTGCAGCATGGCTTGACCAAGGATGAGAGATTCGCCCTCGGACTATCATGCCTTTTCTGTTCGGGATATTTGACAACAGCCTGTTGTCTATCTACCCCTAAAATTTGATGTGAGCACTCGTACTCAGTTTATGCCGCGAGGCAAAATGTGGTATTCTGTAACCCAGAAAAAACGTTAGACCCCACTCGGAGGCATCGGCGATGATTAAGGAAGTGATGACGAGTGACATAGACCAATTGTGTGTAAATGTGATGCGTGGTTTGGCCATGGACGCAGTGCAAAAAGCCAACTCGGGACATCCGGGGATGCCTATGGGGGCTGCGGACATGGCTTATGTTTTGTGGATGCAGTTCCTCAAACATAATCCCCGCAATCCTCTTTGGCCCAACCGTGATAGGTTTATCCTCTCCGCGGGACACGGTTCTATGTTGCTGTATATTCTTTTGCATCTAACTGGCTATGACATAACCTTGGACGATCTTAAGCAGTTCCGCCAATGGGGGAGCAAGACTCCGGGACATCCAGAATATGACCCTCACCTTGGGGTGGAATTGACCACGGGGCCTCTGGGACAAGGATTTGGTACCGGAGTGGGGATGGCTATCGCAGAGCGTTGGCTTGCTCACCACTTCAACCGACCTGGATTTCCCATTGTCGATCACTATATCTATGCCATCGTCAGTGATGGCGATCTGATGGAGGGTATTTCCCATGAGGCGGCTTCCCTGGCGGGTCATCTGGGACTGGGGCGGATTATCTACTTGTACGATGACAATCATATAAGCATTGACGGGCCCACCAGCCTCGCATTTACGGAGGATGTGGCCCAGCGGTTCACCGCGTATGGGTGGCACGTGGAACGTGTTGATGGTCATGACCGTGAAGCCATTGCCCAAGCTATTGAGGCTGCCCGCCAAGAGACGGACCGCCCATCCCTCATTATAGCGCGCACTCACATCGCATATGGGAGTCCCAACAAGCAAGATACTGCCTCCGCTCATGGGGCTCCCTTAGGTGAGGAGGAGGTACGTTTGACCAAGGAGCGATTAGGCTTGCCACCGGACAGAACATTCTGGGTGCCAGACGAGGTGTACACCCACATGCGACAGGCTGTGAAGCGAGGCGAGGAGTGGGAGCGAGAGTGGCGGGAGATGTTTGAACGCTATCGGCAAGCTTATCCCGACTTGGCTGAGGAGTTCGAGCGTGCACTGGACGGAAAACTTCCAGAAGGCTGGGATGTTGACCTTCCCACTTTCGAGCCCGGTCAGAACATTGCCACCCGAAAAGCATCGGGGGCTGTGCTCAATGCTATTGCGCCTCGCGTGCCCTACCTGATCGGTGGCTCTGCTGACCTTACCCCGTCCAACAACACGTACCTTCAGGGATTTGGTGACCTAAGCCGAAGTAACCCAGCAGCACGCAATATCCATTACGGCGTGCGAGAGCACGCCATGGCTGCTGCACTTAACGGCATGACGTTGCATGGAGGACTCATCGCTTATGGGGGCACGTTCCTCGTATTTTCTGATTACATGCGTCCTGCCTTACGTCTGGCCGCTCTTATGAACATTCCGACCATCTTTGTCTTTACACACGATAGCGCTTGGATTGGTGAAGATGGTCCGACTCATCAGCCAGTGGAACATTTACCCAGTTTGCGCGCCATGCCCAACATGACCGTGATACGCCCGTCCGATGCCAACGAGGTTGTTGAAGCATGGCGCTATGCTCTTACTCATCGCGATGGAGGGCCCATTGCCCTTCTCCTTACCCGCCAAGGAGTTCCCGTGCTCGATCGTTCGCGTCTTGCGCCGGCATCTGAACTGCATAAGGGGGCATATGTGCTGGTCGATGCCCAAAATGGTAAACCGGAACTCATCCTTCTTGCCAGTGGCTCCGAGGTTCCTCTGGTCGTGGCAGCATGGGAAGAATTGGAGAAGGAAGGAATTTCCACGCGGGTTGTGGCTATGCCCTCATGGGAGATTTTCGAACGCCAACCGGAAAACTACAAGCGCGAAGTTCTTCCGCCTGAAGTGACGAAGCGACTTGCAGTAGAGGCTGCCATGCCTTTTGGATGGGAGCGGTATGTCGGGAACGAAGGAGATGTGTTGGGGATCGACCACTTTGGCGCGTCCGCGCCTTATAAGGTGCTCATGGAAAAATACGGTTTTACCGTAGAGAATATTGTGGCACGAGCAAAGGCTTTACTTTAGTGCTTCGCTTTGTGGTAGGGGGAATACCCTATGGTAAGGGGCACAGCATTGCTGTGCCCCTATTCGTCCTTTAAACCGACCAAATAGTCCAAAGAGGTGTTCAAGGCGCGAGCGATATGGGCCAGCGTAATGGCTGCCACGTGTGGACGTTCTCCCTTTTCCAAGCGGTAGAGTTGCGATACACTCAGACCTGAGGCTTCGGCCAATTCTTTAATGCTCATACGACGTTTTTCTCGAACCTCGCGCAATCGCCGTTGCAATGTCTCTGCCATGCGTCGCTCTTCCACCTCTTTCATACTTACTACTCCTTTCTTGCCTCATGGTTAAGTAGTAGGATATCCGGAGGAGTCAAAGCGTTCACCCCATATCGCGCATACCAGGCGAATTTCTGTTCTTTGAACTCATTGGCTGCCGTCCATTAAAAAGTATATCATGAGAAGTGCTAAATGGCAATACCCTTAGCAGCAGTTAGAGAGCCCGATGAATCTGGATATCTGATGAGTGGCTCTCGCTGTGAGTAAGGGAAAATGGTAAGGGAAGGAGTGAACGTCTCTTCCGAAGAGTGGGAAATAATGCCCGTACACAAAAAACAAAGCGGGGAAGAGCACTATGGCTTTCCCCGCTTTAGTTTTGTCAGCGTATCAATACTCTCGTTTTCCTACATCCCCAACATCCCCGCCGCGGAGCCTGTGGCCAGCCAAGCGAACCAGTTCATGAATATACCCACGGCGAAGATGCCGACAATGCACGCCCACAGCGCGATTTCCATCCCCCGCGAGAGGGAAATCGCGCCGTTGGGATTCACCTCCACGAAGAACATGTGCTTGACGACCTTCAGGTAGTAGCCCGCGGCCACCACCGCGTTCACCAGGGCAATGACGGCCAGCACGTAGTACTGCTGGCGGATGACGGGCGCGAAGACGAAGAACTTGGCCGCGAACCCTGCCAGGGGCGGAATGCCCGCCAGACTGAGCAGGAAGATGAGCATGGCCGCGGCCAGGAAGGGGGAACGGGCAATGAGTCCACTGAAGTGCTCGAAAGACGCGCCCCCAGCGCCGTCCTCCACCGCGGCGACGACCGCAAACGCGCCCGCGTTGGTGATGGCATACGCCAGCACGTACATGAGCACGCCGTCGATGCCGCTGAAGGGCGTGGTCGCGCCCGCAGCCGAGATACCCACGATGCCCATGAGGATGAAGCCCGCGTGGGCTACACTGGAGTACGCGAGCATGCGCTTCACGCTCGCCTGGCGCAGCGCCACCAGATTGCCCAGCGTCATGGTCAGGATGGCGAGCCCATACGTGAGGGACAGCCAGTACTCGCTCAGCGCGGGCAGGGCGCTGACAAACACGCGCGCCATCACCGCGAAGCCCGTCCCCTTGGAGACCGTGGAGAGGAACATGGTCACGGGTGTGGGCGCGCCCTCGTACGCGTCAGGAGCCCACTGGTGGAAAGGAACCAGCGAGGCCTTGAAGCCAAAGCCGACCGTGACCAGCACCACCGCGGGCCACGCCAGCCAGACCAGCGAGCCCATCACCTCACCGCTCGTGAGGCGCTTTGCCATTTCCTGCAAATCGGTCGTGCCCGTGATGCCGTACAGCAGGGAGAAGCCGTAGAGCATTACCGCGGACGCGGCCGCGCCGTAGAGGAAATACTTCACCGCCGCCTCGTTGGAGCGCTTGTCCCCCCGCAGGAAGCCCGTGAGCACGTAGGACGTGATGCTCAGCGTCTCCAGGCCGAGATACAGCATGATGATGTCCGTAGCCGCGACCGTCACGTAAATGGCGAGCGTCGCCACCAGCAAGAGCGCGTAGAACTCCCCCAGGAAGCGGGTGCGCTCCCGCATGTAATCCATCCCCGCCAGCACCACAATCATCACCACCAGAGCGGCCACCATCTTGAAGAAATAAGCGAACGAATCCGCGGCCAGCGTAAAGGCCACGGGTTCGCGAGCAGCCCACTGCACGAACGCGGCCACCAAGGACGCGGCCAACCCGACCAGCGTCACCCCTGGCAGCAGCCAGCGGGCCGTCCGCCGCCGCGCGTACAAATCAGCAAGAATCACGATGATGGCGGTGATGACCAATATCAACTCGGGCAATAGCCGAATGAGTTGGCTTACCATTGTTGGCACCTCGATATTCGGGTATCGGGTAGCGGGTATCGGGTATTAGGTATTGGGTAGCGGGCATTGGATACCCGATACCCCATACCCAATATCCGATACCCTAAAACATAAACCCCGCCTGTGTGAGCAATTCCACCGCGGCGCGGTTGAAGAAGTTGACCAGCGGAGCGGGGTAAAGGCCGATGGCAAACATGAGAATGACCAGCGGCCAAAGCGTCACTTTCTCGAAGCCCGTCATGTCCCACAGTTTGCCTTCCCACTCCGTGTTGAATTCACCCAGGAACACGCTCTGCACGATGCGCCACAGAATGTAGGCCGCGGTCACCACGACGCCGATGACGCCGATGGCCGCCCAGATGCGCACGATGTCGAACGCGCCTCGGAACACGAAGAACTCCGCCCAGAAGCCCGCCAGTCCAGGCAGGCCCAGGGAGGCGAAGCCCGCCACCATGAAGATGCCGTAGTAGTAGGGCGTCTTCCCGCTCAAGCCGCCGAAGCGCGTCAGGTCGAAGGTGTGCGCTCGCTCGTACAGGATGCCGACCAGGAAGAACAGCGCGCCCGTGATAATACCGTGATTAAACATCTGCAACAGCGCGCCATCGATAGCCAAGGCCGCGCTGTTCTTGTCGAAAAAGGACACCGTGCCACTCAGCGCCACGCCTGCTGCGCCCAGGCCCAGCAACACGTACCCCATGTGGCTCACCGAGGAGTACGCAATCAGGCGCTTGAGGTTGGTCTGGGCCATGCACACGAACGCGCCGTACACGATGCTGATCACCCCCAGGCCAACGATGACCCATCCCCAGTACGCGAACGCGTGGGGCAGGATGCCCAGCAACAAGCGCAGGAACCCGTAGGCGCCCAACTTCAGCAGGATGCCCGCCAGGATGACGGAACCCGCGGTGGGCGCCTCGGTGTGGGCGTCGGGCAACCAGGTGTGGAAGGGCCACGAGGGCACCTTAATCGCCAGCCCCAGGAAGATGCCGAAGAACACCAGGCTGGCCAGCCACAGATTGCCGGCTAGGGGCTTGATCTCCGTCAACTTGACGATGTCGAAGGTGCCCGTGACGAAGTACAGGGCCAGGAAGGCCAGCAACATGGCCACCGACCCCACCAGGGTGTAGAGGAAGAACTTGATCGCCGCGTACTCGCGGTTCTCATGGCCCCAGATGCCGATGAGGAAGAACATGGGCACCAGGCCCACCTCCCAGAACACGTAGAACAGCACCAGGTCGAGGGCCATGAACACGCCGAACATGCCCGTTTCCAGCAAGAGGAAGAGGAAGAAGAACTCCTTCACACGGTGGTGAATCGTCCGCGCCGAGTAGTAGAGGGAAAGGGTCGTCAACAGCGCGGTCAGGAAGATGAGGGGCACGCTCAGGCCGTCCGCGCCCACGTGGTAAGACGCGCCCAATTGGGGAATCCAGGCCACCTGCAACTCATATTGCAGGCCTCCCGTCCCCTGCAGGAAACGCACCCCGTAGTCGACGAACACCAGCGTGCTCAGGATCAGGGGCACCATGCTCATCCAGATGGAGAAGCGTCGGATGCGATCCTCCTGATCCTGAGGTATGAACAGCACGATAATGGCGGCCAACAGCGGCCAGAAGAGTATGATGGTCAATACCCACTGATCAAACAAAGCCATTGGTGTCCTCCCAGAGAAGGAGTTAAAGGTTCAAAGTTAAAGGTTAAAGGTGTCTTGTGCCTGCGTTCTCTTGTTCGTTGCCAGTAGGCTCTTTTATCTTTCAACTTTTAACCTGTAACCTGTGACCTGTGACCTGTATCCTCCTATCCTACCCCTATTCCCAATACAATCAACACCGTCACCGTAATCAGGATTGCCAGCAAGTAATTCTGCGCCTGGCCCGTCTGGATCTGGCGCAGGAACTCGCCCAACACGTTCGACACCCAGGCCGTGCCGTTGACGATGCGGTCGATGATCTGCTCGTCAATGAACCGACGCACCGCGCCGGCGAACCGCCGCCCATAGCGGCCCACACCGTCCACAATGGGGTCGATGACCCAGCGGTCGTCGAAGTTGTAGAGGAAGTGGGCCAGCCACTTGGCAAAGGCGACGACGGTCGCCTGGTAGAGTTCGTCCACCCAGTACTTGTTGTGCCACGCCTGCCACAGGCCGCCCAGCGGTCGCGCCAGCGGATCCTCATAGCCCAATGGCTTGCGGCCGTAAATCAGCCAGGCCACAAAGAGCCCGCCCACGGCCATGGTCATGGAGATGAGCAGCGGCGCGGCGTTGAAGGGCAGGGTCTCATGTTCCAGGTGCAGGGCCTCCAGTTGCGCGCCCATCAAGGACTGGAACCAGCCCCGAACCACCGCGCCCAGGCCAGGGAACGTCTCGGGGATGCCCACCCAGCCCGCAGCGATGGCAAACACGGCCAGGATGACAAGCGGCACGGTCATGGAGTTGGGGCTTTCGTGCGCGTGCTTGGCCGCCTCGCTGCGCGGCTGCCCGAAGAAGACCATGAAGATCTGGCGGCCCGTGTAGAACGCGGTCACAAACGCGGCAATGGCCAGCGTCCAGAACACGATCATGTGGCCGCCGTGCCACGCGTCGGCCAGGATTTCGTCCTTGGACCAGAACCCCGCGGTGATGAGCGGAAAGCCCGAGAGAGACAACCCGCCCGCGATGAACGTCCACGCGGTGCGGGGCATCTTGTTCAGCAGGCCGCCCATCAGCCGCATGTCGTTGGGGTTGAACTCGATAGGCAACTCCTCGTGCCCGTGCCCGTGCTCGTGGGAAACGTGGTGGCCGTGGTGCATGGCGTGGATCACCGAGCCCGAGCCCAGGAAGAGGAGCGCCTTGAAGAAGGCGTGCATGAGCAGGTGGAAGGCCGCGGCGATATAAGCGCCGATGCCCAGGGCCGCGAACATGTAGCCCAACTGGGAGATGGTCGAATACGCCAGGACGCGCTTGATGTCGAACTGGGCGATGCCGATGGTGGCCGCGAAGAGGGCGGTGAAGGTGCCGATGAAGGCCACGAACCACATGGCGCTGTTGCTTCCCTCGGCCACGACGTGGAAGAGGGGGAAGGTGCGGATGATCAGGTACACGCCCGCGGACACCATCGTCGCCGCGTGGATGAGCGCGCTCACGGGGGTGGGGCCTTCCATAGCATCGGGCAACCAGACGTGGAGCGGGAACTGGGCCGACTTGCCGATGGCACCCCAGAAGATGAGGATGGCAAGCACCGTGGCCCAGGGCGCGACCCCGAAGACGGGCATGGACACGATCTTGTCGGCCAGTTTCTCCAGCGTCTCGGGGGCCAGGATTTCGCTCCAGCGCAGGGAGCCCGTCATGGCGTAGAGGAGCACCATGCCCGCGAGCATGATGGTGTCGCCCACGCGCGTGGTGATGAAGGCCTTGATGGAGGCCGCGCGTGCCCGCTTCACCTGCGCGTGGTCGATGTGCGTCTCCCCTGGCTTGCGGAACGACCAGAAGCCGATGAGCAGGTAAGAGCACACGCCCATCAGTTCCCAGAAGATGAAGGCCAGAAGCAGGTTATCCGCCAGGATGAACCCCAGCATACCCGTGGCGAACAGGGCCAGGTAAGCGAAGAAGCGGCTGAACCGCGGGTCGCCCTCCATGTACCCCACCGAGTACACGAAGATAAGGAAACAGAGGAAGGGGACCATGAACAGCATGACCGCGGTCAGCACATCCACCTGAAATCCCGTGTAGAAAATCGAGTAGCCGCCAGGGAACCAGGGAATACTCAGGCGGATGGGCTCCTCAGCTACGCCGTGGGGGTCGAAGAAGGCCCGAAAGGCAAAGTACCATCCCAACAACCAGGATACGGCGGTGGCGCCGATCGTCAACCCCGCGCTCACCTTCTGATCCTGGTTGGTAAACAGCACAATAAGGACGAAAGCCAAGAAAGGCAAGGCTGGGATGAGAAACAGTAGTCCGTCCATAGTTCGATGTGCCTCGGATAGGTATGGTTAGGGCTTTTGGACGATAGACGATGGACGATGGACGATTGTCCCCATGGTCTATCGTCTATCGTCCATCGTCATCCCTTCAGCAGATCCACCTCATCAATATTCACCGTCGTGCGCAGGCGATAGAGCGCGATGAACAAAGCCAACCCGACCGCAGCCTCCGCGGCCGCGACGGTGATGACGATAATGGCCCACACCAGCCCCGCGGGATTCTCAGGCTGGGTGTAGCGCCAGAACGCGAGTACGTTGATGTTCACCGCGTTCAGCATCAACTCGATACCCATCAGAATGGCGATGGCATTACGCCGTGACAACACGCCGAAAAAGCCGATGACAAAGAGAATGGCAGAGACAGCCAGAAACCAGGACAAGGGAATCATGGATACTCCTCCGAATGAATGGACCATAGACGATGAACCATGAACGCTAGAGACGATGGTCCTCATGGTCTATCGTCTATCGTCCATCGTCTTCTTTCACACCTCCTTCTCCCTTGCGATCATCACCGCGCCGATGAGCGCGGCCAGCAACAGCACCGAAGCCACTTCAAAGGGAATGACATAGCGGCCGACGAGCGCACTGCCCAGGCGCGCGATGGCATCCGCGGGCACGTCCTTCTGCACCACGGGCCACTGGACGCGGTAGGCCACTACGTACAGCAACGCAATTCCCAGAATGACGCTGCCCAGTCCCGCCCAAAGGGCCTGCGCGTTGCGCGGGGACGTGCGCCCCGTCATCATGCCGCGACTGAGCATAATAGCGAACACGATCAGCGTGGCGATGGCCCCGATGTAAATCAGGATTTGGGCCACCGCGATAAATTCGGCTTCGAGCAGGACATAGATGACGGCCACGCCAAAGAAACTGGCAATCAAAAATAATGCGCTGATGAACAGGTTTCGATGCAACACCACCATCAGCGCACAGCCGATTGTGAAGAGAGCGACGAGTATGAAAATGGCTTGTAAGACCATCGGAAACCTCGAAACGGTTGGGTATGGGGTATCGGGTATTGGGTATTGGATATCGGGTATTTGGATACCTGTTACCTGATACCCGATACCTGATATCTAACCTTGTACCTCTCCGCCTCCTTGCGCAAGTGTCGTCCCACAGCGCCCAACACGAATAAGAGAATGGCGATGTTCGTCACAAAGAGAATGAGATTTTGCAGTAGCCCAGGGATGGGCAATTTCACTACCAGCGCGGCCAGGAGTACGAGCACCAATCCCATGGGCACCAGCACCTTCCATGCCAGCGCCATCATCTGGTCGATGCGCAACCGCGGGAAGGTGGCCCGCACCCACATGAAGAAGAGAAGGATAGCCGTCGTCTTGATGAAGAAGTAGAACACCCCCAGAATGGGCACCTGTTCGACGAAGGGGCCCTGCCATCCTCCCAGGAACAAGGTGGCCGCGATAGCGCTCAGGATGAGGGTATTCAGGAAAAAGGCCAGGAAGAACCAGGCAAACTTCATGCCACTGTACTCAATGTGGTAACCTGCCACGATTTCCGACTCAGCCTCGAGCAGGTCGAAGGGGGTACGCTCGTTCTCTGCCAGCGCGCTGATAATGTACAGCAGAAATGCCGCCGGCATAATCAGCCCAAACCACTGGAACCGCGCTTGCTTTTCCACAATGCCGTGCATACTCATGGTGCCCGCGAACAACACCGGCACCGACATTGCCAGTACCATAGGAATTTCATAGGAAAGTAACTGGGCCACCGTGCGGAAGCCACCCAGCAGCGCGTACTTGTTGTTCGACGCCCAGCCCGCCATCAGCGCGGCCATGATGCCGATGGAACCCATCGCCACAATGTAGAGCACGCCGATATTCAAATCAACGCCGATGAGTCCAGGGCCGAAGGGAATGACGACGAGCAACATCAACACCGCGAACACGGCCAGTCCGGGCGCGAGGTTATACGTCACCCGCTCCGCGTTGTCGGGGGTAATGTCTTCCTTTGTCATCAACTTCAGCGCGTCTGCGACTGTCTGCAACAGCCCATACGGTCCCACGCGGTTGGGCCCCAAGCGGTCCTGAATGCGGCCCGCGAACTTGCGTTCCAGCCAGATGAGGAAGATGACACTGGTTAACCCAAATCCAAGCAGGATAAGCGTCACCACCAAACCGTTAATGAAAACAATCCACCCCTCGGCCAATCCCAAACCGCGCAAAAACGTATTCCACCACTCGCCAAGGATGCGGGGATCCAGTGGGTTCATGGTTGCCTCCGCGCTATTGCCATTCCAGGATACCCTTACGCCAGGCGTAAACAAGGGCCAAGGCCAGCATGCCGATGAATATCACCATCTCCACCAGCGCGAAGAGCCCCAGTTTGCCGTAGGCCACCGCCCAGGGATAGAGGAAGACCACTTCGATGTCGAAGATGACGAAGACCAGCGCGAAGAGGTAGTACTGGGCGCGGAATTGCACCCACGTGTCGCCAATGGTCTCCATCCCACACTCATAGGTGGAATTCTTGAGCGGGTTTGGTTTACTGGGGCGCATAAGGCTGACAATGAGGAGAGTCACAAAGGGGAAAGCCAGCGCGATGAGTAGGTACAACCCCACCACAGCGTACGAATTCAGCATTCGGTGCCTCCTCGCACTGTGACTTCAATCCATAACCGCACGCCGCTTACAGAAATGATTATACGGCACGGTGTCGTACAATGCCAAAAACATGCGGATCTCTGGCGCATTCCGTTTTCAAGATTGCCCGCCGGTCCATTCCCTTACCAGATCGGTGCTCAAACCTATTCTGGCCAGGATGCGTCCTACCAATGCGTTTACGATATCATCTATGCTTGCAGGCTGTTGATAAAAGGCTGGGACAGGAGGGAAAATGATCGCTCCCATTTCCGCCGCCTGCACCATCAGGCGTAAATGTCCCAAGTGTAGGGGCGTTTCTCGCACGACGAGAAGCAATGGTCGCCCTTCCTTCAATGTCACGTCCGCAGCACGAGAAATCAAGTCGTTCGCGTAGGAATGGGCGATCGCGGAAAGGGTCTTGATAGAACAAGGCACGATGACCATACCCCTCGTGTGAAATGAGCCGCTGGCGATGGCTGCGCCGATGTCGCCAGGGCGGTACACCACGTCGGCCAGGGCAAGGACGTCCGCGGGTTTCCAGTCTGTTTCTTGGACGATCGTCGCACGCGCGGCTGCTGAGACCACGAGATGTGTCTCGACCTCGGGCATTTCACGTAACACCTGTAATAAACGGATGCCCAGAATTTGCCCACTGGCCCCTGACATGGCCACAACAAGGCGCCTCGACATGTCCTGTCCCCCAACCTGGCAGATGACATTCGTTTATTGTCCCCTCTCTCTATTATTGTACCCTACTGGGACGAAGAGACCAATCAATCTCCCGATACGTGTACCTAACATCGTGAACGCGCCGGATTGTGATTCGGTTGTGTCGGTTTGGACACTTTGGTTAGGGAAAGAGGTAGAGAAGCAGTAAACACACAACTGTTTTAATCGGAGTTGATTGGGGGGGGGGAGATGTGTGGGTGTTGGCAGGTGGTGCTGGGAGGGGAAGAATCTGTTTGCACAATCTATTTAGCGGTAGATCGTGCTAAAAGGGGTGTCATATCGCCAAGGTCATCCACCTGAGCATTACCAGGTATAACGGGAATAAGCCAATGATGTGGTAGACCACATGGAATAAATGGCGCCATTTATTGTCGCTTTGCGTTGAGGAGAAGGCATGGGGGTTTTCCTTATTCCTAAGGGAGAAGTACATAAGCAACGCCGGGACAAATGCCACAAATAGCAAGAACACAAGGATATACAGAGGTAAGATAGGAGACAAATCTTTTGCCGGCCTGGCGATGATAAGGAGAAAAAGGGCGTGCAACCCTTGGTCGAATACAAAGGCTTTGCTTGTCCTTTCGAATCCCCAATAGGGCTTCAACACATCGATTATAAAATGCCCTGTGCCCAAGAGCAGAAGAAGGTTAAAACGTTGGATGAGTCCGGGCAAGAGAACAAGACTCATTATCATGTGGATGAGTACATGCGGAATGTGACCTATCAGACCCTTCTGCTTCAATTTATAGATTCCGTTCGTCTGTAGGGGGAAATCTGCAAGGAGATGCCCCAGGAGCAGCGATGCAAGGACCGATGTGAATCCCATGGTGGCAACTTCCTCCCGGATTATGTGGGACACATAAGTATTTGGCGCATTTTACTCAACCAACGATGTGTTTGTCCAATTTCCGCCTACCTGTTTTTCAGGGTATATCATAGATCACTTCTCATTTGTTGGCTATAGGGGAAAAGGCATTGTGAATTTTGTTCTTATATATCGACGCTTTTATGGTACGATAATGATGAAGGTATGCGTACTCTAATAATTGATATTATGATTTCCGTACTCGTTTGTAAGGAACCCGAAGTTTGACCAGCGTTCCTTTTCCCAGTCGAGGAGAAGGGGACACAATGGTCAACCCACCGTCCAGTAGTTTAGCCTGTTCTTGCATGTTCAGCAATCCCAGACTGTTGCGCTCATCGTACGATGCCAGGATTCGTTCCACGTCGAATCCTTTACCATCATCCTCAACCTCGATTTCTAATTGTCCATCGTTACGCTGTAAGCGCACCCATACGGTTTGGGCTTGCGCATGTTTTCGGATGTTGTTGAAAGCTTCCTGTAAGATGGAGAATATGATACCCGCGGCCTTTGTGTCGAGATCGGCAGGAAAATCTCGTGCTTCCAGATAACAGGCAATGTTCTCACTTTCTTGCCATCGTTCGATATACATCTGGAGTGCGGCTACAAGGCCCCGCGTTTCCAGGATGACAGGACGGAGTTCGAAGAGCAACTGACGGATTTCACGGTTGGTGCGGCGGATAGTATCCTCCATTTCGTCCAGGATAGTGGGGATGCTTTCGGGGTGTTTGTTAAGCAGTTTTCGGGCGTAGTCGATGTCCAGTAGCAAGCGCGCTAATTTCTGGGCTGGCCCATCGTGGAGTGCCCGAGCGAGCCGGTGGCGTACCTCTTCCTGAACGGCAATAATTTTATCACGTTCCTGGCGCAGACTCTCGTACAATCGCGCGTTTTCAATGGCAATAGCGGCCTGGGTTGCGAGGGTGGTCAGCCATTGTAAGTCTTCTTCGGTGAAGCCAACGGCTCCACGCTTGTTGATAGTC
>JALWHQ010000214.1 GCA_026983525.1 Anaerolineae bacterium
CGCTATGTTTTGGATGCGGAGGTAGGGGGAGCGGTGTCGTATCGTTGGCAGGACGGCAGCGGAGGTCCGCGCTACGAGGTTCGTCAGAGTGGGCTGTACTGGGTAGAGGTGACCGACAGCACGGGCTGTCGGTATCGGGACAGCATCAGGGTGGTCATCGGTGAGGAAGTAGAGGTGGACTTTGGGGTATACTACCTGTGCCGCGGGGACACCTTAGAGCTTGGAGGCAGGCGGGTGACGACGGAGGGTCGGTATTCGGACACGTTGCAAAGAGCGGGGGGCTGCGATTCGATCGTGTGGTTGGAGCTGCGGTACTATGCGGAGGTGGAGGAGGCGATCGAGTGGGAGGGAAGAGGCTGTGCGGGCGATACGGTGTGGCTGGAAGTTGTGGAAGGCATCTCTGAGGTGCGTTGGAGCACGGGCGGAGAGGGCCGGCGGATAGGAGTGACGACGTCGGGGAGGTATTGGATAACGGGTCAGGACGAGCACGGCTGTCGGGTGAGCGACACGGTGGAAGTGGAGATGTACGCTCGGCCGGAGGTGTCGCTTGTACTGCGTGATGAGCGCTGCGAGGGCAGCGGGGATGGGTCGCTGCGGATTGTGCCGAAAGGTGGAGAGGAGGCCTTGCAGTATCTATTGAATGGAGAGGAGTTGGAAGAGATAGAGGTGGAGGGCCTGGAGGCGGGCCAGTACACATTGGTGGTGATAGACAGCAACGGCTGCAGTGCGGAATATTCCTTTGCGATAGGTAGGGGAGGCACGGTGGAAGTGGACTTGGGAGAGGATATAGCAGTGTGGAGGAGGGATACGACGGTGTGGATAACGGCGTCGTTGGAGGGTAGTCGAGGCGTTGGAGGAGTGCGTTGGATTGTGGGCGGAGAGGAGTTGGCGGGTTCGGACAGTTTGAGGATAGCGGTGAGCGGAGTAGAGGGCACGGTGGAGGTGTGCGTACAGGTGGAAGACACGCTGGGTTGTGTTGGAGAGGATTGTTTGATGGTTCGGTTGGTAGAGCCTTCGGGAGGCCTGTACATACCCAACGCCTTCACACCGAATGGGGACGGTCTGAACGACGTGTGGACAGTCTACCCA
>JALWHQ010000215.1 GCA_026983525.1 Anaerolineae bacterium
CGTCTGTGGCGAGAAGTGGATGTGACAGGTCGAGGGAAAACGAGCCACGGGGACGCGCTTGCTTCCGCTCTTCCGATGAGCGCGTCCACACGATGTGCGGATCGTTTAGCAAGTAAGCCTGGGCCACGGTGTGCCAATCCCACGCTCCCGGATGAGGGAAAAGGCTGTAGGTGAAACGATGGCGGCCGCGATCGGCTTCGGGATCGGGATACGTGGTGCCTCGGAGCAGGCTAAGACGCAGCACGTTGTCACGCACGTCATATCCGTACTTGCAATCGTTCAGAAGACTGACCCCGTAGTTTCCTTCACTTAGGTCCACCCACTTGTGCGCTACCGTCTCGAATCGTGCCCAATCCCAAGACGTATTGCGATGGGTAGGGCGCTCCACATTGCCCCACTGAATCTCGTATCGCGCTTGTGGCGCCAATATGTCCACAGGAAAAGCGACTTTGAGCAACACATGCCGCTCCTGCCAGTCGATGAAGGTGTCGAAATCGATGCGGCGGCTGTTCCAGGCGAGGGAGATACGTTGTACGCACGTGCTGTTCAAAATGCGACGGCAGATTTCCAACGTGGCTCGCAAAGGCCCTGACTCGACCACGCGCACAGAAGAGGCCGGCTCTGCTCGCCACATTTTCTGCTCGTAGAAAATGTCAATGTCCCAGGCATCCCAGTTGAGTGGTCTATCTTCAAAGGCCTGAAATTGATTGCCCACAGCGCCCGGGGCCAACACATCACGCCCCACCTCCTTGTCGTAGACGCGCACCAAATCCCCCGCGTCATCGAACTCCAGACGCAAATACGCATTTTCCAATGTTCGCGCCGATGCCTTGACCTCGGTTGGAGGGGAAACAGGGGCACCGGGAACCAACACCAGTTCACGCACGCTGTAAGGCGGAATCTCCCCCATAGCCACCAATGTCCCCCCTTCGACGCGTTGCACCGGCAACACCGTTCCATCGGGCGTAGCCAGCACACGGTCGTTCGGGAGCGGATGTGGCCAGAGGACGAGGTCGTCTCGCGGAAACGAGGTGGGATTGACGACGAGCACGTCGCCCTCGCTGTGCGCCGCAATCACGGATAGCGCCTCATCGATGATGGCCCGCGCGTGCCGTTGCACCTCCGCGTGATCGCGAAGGGCATCCTCGTACACGGCCGGTATGCTGCTGCCGGGCAATACATCGTGAAACTGGTTGCGGCAAAGGAGTTGCCAGGCCTTCCTCAACCGCGCGTGGGGATACGCTGCCTTCTCGTCGAGCAAGCGGGCAAGGGTGGCGAGGAATTCAGCGTCGTGCAAAAGGAACTCGCTTTTGCGGTTCATCTGCTTGACGCGCGCCTGCGTCGTGTACGTGCCCCGATGAATCTCCAAGTAGAGTTCGCCATTCCAGGTGGGAAGCCGCTCGTCGACCTCCTCTTCCAGACGCTCGAAGAACTCGCGCACAGTCCCCATGCGCACACGAGGCATCCCGGGGAAGTGCCTGAGTTCACGAAGGTTCTCCAGCATCTCGCGCGTCGGGCCACCCCCCCCATCCCCATGTCCATAGGCCATGAGCAGGACCTTCTGTTGCTCCTTCTGTTGCAGGTTTCGCCACGCCCCCAATACTTGTTCGGGAGAGGCCACCGCATTGTACGTGCTCACATGCGTGCCTGTGGGATCCGGCACGGTGCTGAAGTGGGTCAACACCTTTGTGCCGTCAAGCCCCTGCCACCAGAAGGTATCGTAAGGTAGCCGGTTGTACTGGTTCCACCCTATTTTGATAGTGAAGAAATACTTCAGCCCGGCCTCGCGCATCAATTGGGGCAACGACCAGGTATACCCAAACACGTCGGGGAGCCAGAGCACCGGCGTTTCCGCGCCTGGCCCAAACTCCCGGCGGAAGAATTCACGGCCCAAGAGGAATTGCCGTGCCAGCGCCTCCGCGCCCGTCAGGTTACAATCCGCCTCTACCCACATGCCTCCAATAGGCTCCCAACGCCCTTGAGCCACTTTCTCCCGAATGGCTTCGTACAGTTGAGGGTCGCTCTCACGAACAAAGGCGTACAACTGGGGCTGACTCTGAGTGAACCTATACTCGGGAAACGCTTCCATGAGGCGGAGCACGGTGTAATACGTGCGCCGCGCTTTCTGTCGCGTCTGGCTGAATGTCCATAGCCAGGCCAGGTCGAGGTGCGCGTGCCCGACGGCGATAAGGTCCACATCCATTGGTATCCCGGCCGCCTCTATGCCCGCGCGCAGGGCGTCCATCGCGCGAGGAACGCTGGCATAGAACGCCTCTCCAAGTGGCTCGCGCGTGTCCAACAGCACGAACGCGCGCTCCAGGGCATCGAGCAGGCGGTAACGCTCGGGGGCGTCCTCATCCAAGGCGCGCGCGACACCCAACGCCACCCGGGCCAACGCTATAAACTCACGCGTTGCCGTGTCTACTTGGACCAGGTAACAGGGACGCATAAGCAAGCGCTCATCCCGGCGTTCCCCCATCGCGCCCCCCAATCCGGTCCACCCGTGGAGGGCCAGAAGGTGGACCTTCCCCTCGCGAAAACGTGATGGCAAGGGCACCTCCTGGTGGTGTCGATCACATCCGGCCACGGGCTCGCCATCGATGTACACCAAGGCTTCCGGGTGGCTGAAGTCGCCCGCGTCGCCCAGGGGTAGGTAAAGAGCAAGAGGCAGGTCGAAGGGCCAGTCGCGCGGCACCCGGAAAGTCGTGCGCAGCACGAAACTGGTTTCCCACGCTCCCCAATAACTCCCCGGATTGATCTGGGGCCATTGAGCGTCATCGACCTCCTGCCCGATGAGAGGCGGCTCATCCCCGTCTTCCAAAAGTCGAAGGCGAAAAGGCGGCAACGGCACCCGTCGCCGATAGACGGCTTCCGATATCAAGTGCAGGTACCGCTCTACTCTCTCGGCTGTCCAGAAGATGCGGTGGTACAATGGTCAGTCCCCCTCCAGTATGTGGATGTACACAGGATTGGTGAGGGCGAGCAGGGGAAGGGAAGACCACACGCGCGAGTCGCCTTCCTCCGCGCGAATTTGTGCCCGTACATACCCAGATTTCACGGGCTTGATGCGCATCGTGTGCCCCACATCGTCTTTCGAAATTCGCGTGCTCTCCACCACCCGTCCATCATGCACAATCTCCAGAACCCCTCCCCTACCCTTATGCACCTTGACCTCGACGGTAAGCGCCCGTCCGCGAGATACCGATAAGGTCTGCCCCACATGAAACGTGCGGCCATCGAGATGCAGAGTCATCTCCATACGCGGCCCATCGACATCGCAACTGATGACCACCCGTCCCTGACGGATGCCGGCGAGAATCGCGTCGACGGTGTTGGTCTCTGCCCACACGTACGTTGTGGGCCGTCCCAGCCGAATCGGGAACTCGCGGGCTGCAGGTGGCGGCAGCAGATGCGTGTCGCTTCCTCCTACTCCCACGATCCGACGCCCTTGTTGCAGCAGGCGCTCCCATACACCCAGGGGCTCATGGTTGTAGTGAGGGTAACCGTGCCATACTTCCATGCAAGTGAAAGGCACATCATAGCCGAATTCCCAGGGGGGTCCCCCTGCCTTGGGGTGGTTGATAGAGACGATGCCCCCACGACTCTGAGCCCAGAGAAAGGCCGCTCGCACGTCCTCGGGCGTACGACAGCGAAAGTCAACCCATTGGTTCAGTCCCCATACGTTTGCATGTCCGTAGTAGGTCGTCACCTCCTCACCCGGGATAAGGGTCAGGCGATCGTCGCTGGCAGCGGGGAGATAGGAGTGATGGCTGATCGTGTTGTGGTCGGTCACGGCTACAAAGTCCAGGCCGCGTTCCTGCGCAATCGTGGCCAATTCTGCGACGGAGGCCTTGCCATCGCTGTGATGGGTATGACAATGTAGATCTCCTCGCAGCCAGAGCGGGCCCGCGCGCTGTGAGGTAGCGGAGGGCAGAGGGCGTGGAGGCGAGTACGGCGGCACCCCGGGGGCATCGCTCATGCGTATCTCCACCTCGTAATCACTCCCCTTCGCTGCCACTTTGTACACTCCCAGAACGACGTGCCACCGTCCCGGCAGGATGGGCCCCGGGAGATAGCCGGGAGTGGCACTCTCCTCGGTGAGCACCACGTGGTCGCGCTCGCTACCGCTCCAGCCGCGGAATCCCGCGGCCTGGAGGAAGGTTGCCCCACGAGCGTCGAAGAGGCCCAGATCGACGACCGTCTCGCCGCCGTGTTTCTCGTACGTGTATTTCACCTCGAGCCTTCTCATCCCCGGTGGCACATCAAAGGGGATGAGGAGGTAATCGCTTTCCTGCTTCGCGGCAGGAGTAAGCCGGCCTCGCACAATGTGGAGTTCACGCATCAGATGAGAATCTCCCCGCTTTCCTGGTAGAGATGTATGCGGTGTATGTCGGGCAATACCCACAGGGTGCCGTGTTGCGCCGGCGGTTCATCGGTGAAGAGGCGGACGGCCACCGAGGTGTCTTCTACGAGCAGGTCGACCAGCGTCTCCGCTCCCAGGGGTTGGACCACGTAGACCTCGCCGGGGATGGCCCCGGGCGTACCTACGGCCACGGGGGTCAGGTGCTCGGGACGAATACCCAGGAAGATGGGCATGTCGTTTCGGGCCCCGGCAGGAAGACGGCCTTGCAGAAAGGAGATGTCCAGTTCGAACGTGGAGGCCACAAGCCGTGCCCTGTCCGCGGTGCGATGCAAACGACAGGGAATCAAGTTCATGGGCGGGCTGCCCAGGAACTGGGCTACGAAGGTGTTGCGCGGGTGGCGGTACACGTCAAGGGGAGATCCAACCTGGAGAATACGGCCGTGGTTCATGACGGCAATGCGGTCGGCCAAGGCCATGGCCTCTGCCTGGTCGTGGGTCACGTACACGGATGTGACGCCCACTTCGCGCTGCAAGTGCTTGAGGAACGCGCGCGCTTCCAGGCGAAGTTTGGCGTCCAAATTACTCAGTGGCTCGTCGAACAAGAAGACGCGTGGGTGGTGGACCACCGCGCGCGCGACCGCGGCCCGCTGTTGTTGCCCGCCCGAAAGTTGGCCTGGCCGACGGTCGAGCAACTCACCAATCTGCAAATTTTGGGCCACCTCCCGTACCCGGCGCACGCGCTCCTCTCTGGGAACCCCGCGCACCTTGAGAGGATAGGCGATGTTGTCCAATATGGTCATGTGAGGGTATAGAGCATAGTCCTGAAAGACCATGGCCACATCCCGCTCGCGCGGGGTCAAAGCGGTCACATCTTGTTCGTCGATGAGGATACGGCCCTTCGTGGGCTTCTCCAGTCCGGCAATCAGCCGGAGCGTGGTCGTCTTTCCACAACCCGATGGCCCCAGCAGGGCGAAGAACTCGCCGTCTTCAATCGTCAGGTCGATCTCGTTGACCGCTATCACAGGACCAAAGTGTTTGCTCAGATGTTCCAACGTGATCTTTGCCATCGCTGTACGCTCTCCGAAGAGGATTATTGTTTCAGCCCACCAAAGAAACGGAACCCGTACCGCCAATTGACCAGCAG